>NZ_JBMQQZ010000009.1:0-6097 GCF_057362025.1 Bordetella sp.
ATCGTCAGACGTTGAACAAAAAGTTCATCACATCCCCATCCTGCACCACGTACTCTTTCCCTTCCGCGCGCATCTTGCCCGCTTCCTTGGCTCCCTGCTCGCCCTTGCAGGCAATGAAGTCGTCATAGGAAATCGTCTGCGCGCGGATGAAACCGCGCTCGAAATCCGTGTGGATGACGCCCGCGGCCTGCGGGGCGGTGGCGCCGATGGGGATGGTCCAGGCGCGCACTTCCTTCACGCCGGCGGTGAAGTAGGTTTGCAGGCCCAGCAGCTTGAAGGCCGCGCGGATCAGGCGATTCAGGCCGGGCTCTTCCATGCCCATGTCGGCCAGGAAGGCGGTGCGGTCTTCGTCGGGCAGGTCGACGATCTCCGACTCGATGGCCGCGCAGATCGCTACGACGGGCGCGTTGCGCGACTTGGCGAACTCGGTCAGTCGATCGAGCAAGGGGTTATCGGTGAAACCGTCGTCGTTGACGTTGCCCACGTACATCGCCGGCTTGGAAGTGATGAAGCACATCGGCGCGATCAGCGCGCGCTCTTCCTGCGTCAGATCCAGGCCGCGCACGGGCTTGGCTTCGTTCAGCTGGGCGATGCATTTTTCCAGGATGGCCACCAGGCGCTGCGCATCCTTGTCGCCGGAGCGCGCCGTCTTGTTGTGGCGATGCAAGGCTTTTTCAGCGGTCTGCAGGTCCGCCAGGGCCAATTCGGTTTCGATCACCTCGATGTCCGCGATGGGATCGACCTTGCCCGCCACGTGGATCACGTTGGGGTTCTCGAAGCAGCGCACGACATTGACGATGGCGTCCGTTTCGCGGATGTGCGACAGAAACTGGTTGCCCAGCCCTTCGCCCTGGCTGGCGCCCGCGACCAGGCCGGCGATGTCGACGAATTCCACCGTGGCCGGCAGGATGCGTTCCGGCGAGACGATCTCTGCCAGCTTCTGCAAACGCGGATCCGGCACTTCCACCACGCCGACGTTCGGCTCGATGGTGCAGAAGGGATAGTTTTCCGCCGGGATGCCGGCCTTCGTCAGGGCGTTGAAGAGGGTCGATTTGCCGACGTTGGGCAGGCCGACGATGCCGCATTGCAAAGCCATGGAGAACCTATAAAAGTATCAAGCGTCCGCGCACCCGTGCAGGGCATGGCGGACGCGTCGCGGCCGGGAAGCCGTCACGGTCGTGTGGGCTGACGCACATGGCGCAAAGCCGGGAAGATCCCCAGGTTTTGCCCACGGTTGGCCAGGAAAACGGCGATTTTAACCGTTTGGCGAATCCAGCAGGGGAACCGGCTGGCGCGCCGCGCACTGTCGAACGCGGATCGGGCGATCGTACAAGCAAGGCCTGCGCGCCCCGTACCGCCCGCCCACCTACCAATTCGTCTCCCGCTCCGGCGTGGAAGAGATCCGATGGATGGACAGGTCGGCGCCATTGAACTCCGCTTCCGCGCTGACCCTCAATCCCACCGTGGCGCGGATCGCCCCATAGACGACGAACCCGCCCACCAGCGCCACGACGACGCCGAACAGCGTGCCGGCCACCTGGGCGACGAAGGACACACCGCCCATCCCGCCCATGGCCTTCAGCCCGAATATCCCCACCGCGATACCGCCCCATGCGCCGCACAGGCCGTGCAGCGGCCACACCCCCAGCACGTCGTCGATGCGCCACTTGTTCTGTACCCGGGTGAACATGTAGACGAACAGCACGCCGGCCACCGCGCCCGTGACCAACGCGCCTATCGGATGCATCAGGTCCGAACCCGCGCACACCGCCACCAGGCCGGCCAGCGGGCCGTTATAGGTGAAGCCGGGGTCGTTGCGCCCGACCATCCAGGCCGATAGGGTGCCGCCGGCCATGGCCATCAATGAGTTCAACGCGACCAGGCCGCTGATTTTGTCCAGCGTCTGCGCGCTCATGACGTTGAAGCCGAACCAGCCCACCGTCAGTACCCACGCGCCCAGCGCCAGGAAGGGGATGTTCGACGGCGGATGCGCGGCGATGCGGCCGTCCTTGTAGCGTCCGCGCCGCGCGCCCAGCAGCAGCACGGCGACCAGCGCGACCCAGCCGCCGAAGGCATGCACCACGACCGAACCCGCGAAGTCGTGGAACGGCGCGCCGACGGCGTCCGCCAGCCATTGCTGCAAACCCAGATGGCCGTTCCAGACGATGCCTTCCAGGAAGGGATAGACCAGGCCGACCAGCAGCGCCGTGGCCGCCAGCTGGGGATTGAAGCGCGAGCGCTCGGCGATGCCGCCCGAGATGATCGCGGGGATGGCGGCGGCGAAGGTCAGCAGGAAGAAAAAGCGAACCAGTTCGTGGCCGTTCTTCGCCGCCAGGGCCTCGGCGCCGGTGAAGAACTGCACGCCGTAGGCGATCTGGTAGCCGATGAAGAAATACGCGATGGTCGACACCGCGAAATCGACCAGGATCTTTACCAGCGCATTGACCTGGTTCTTCTTACGCACCGTTCCCAGTTCGAGGAAGGCAAAGCCCGCGTGCATCGCGAGCACCATGATTGCGCCGAGCAGGATGAACAGGGTGTCGGCGGGTGATTTCAACGTATCCATAGCGTATTCCGGCGCGATTGCGGGGCTTGGTGCCCTGCATCCCGCTCTGGCTGTCTCCGTAATAAAACGCGCCCCGCACGATACACGAGAACGTCTTACAGGCAGCCAAGCGGGAAGGACTACACTGCCTGCCATGCCGCACTCTTCTTCCCGTATCGCCGTGATCGGCGGCGGCCCCGCCGGGCTGGCCGCCGCCGAAGTCCTTGCCGCCGCCGGCATGGGCGTGGATCTTTTCGATGCCATGCCTTCGCTGGGGCGCAAGTTCCTGATGGCCGGCCGGGGCGGTCTGAACCTGACGCACAGCGAGCCGCTGGCGCCCTTCCTGTCGCGCTATGGCGATCGGCAAGCCGAAGTCGCGCCATTGGTGCGGGCGTTCCCGCCCGAGGCGCTGCGCGAATGGGCAGCCGGGCTGGGCATCGAGACATTCGTCGGCAGCTCGGGGCGCGTGTTCCCGCGCGAGATGAAAGCCGCGCCGCTGCTGCGGGCCTGGGTCCACCGCCTGCGCGAGCACGGCGTCGTTACCCATGCGCGCCATCGCTGGACGGGCTGGGACGAGGCGGGGCGCCTGCGTTTCGACACGCCCGGCGGCGAAACCACGCATGAAGCCCGGCCCGCCATCCTGGCATTGGGCGGAGGCAGTTGGGCCCGGCTGGGCTCCGACGGCGCATGGATGCCGCTGCTGTCCGCGCGCGGTGTCGCGGTGGAATCGCTGAAGCCCTCTAACTGCGGTTTCGAGATCGCATGGTCCGATTTCTTCCGCGATAAGTTCGCGGGCGAGCCGGTCAAGAATGTGGTGGCCAGCTGCGTCGATGTCGACGGTACGCCCCTGCGCCGCCGCGGGGAATTCGTGGTCGGCCGGCACGGTGTCGAAGGCAGCCTGATCTATGCGCTGTCGGCGGCGCTGCGCCGCCAGCTGGAACGCGAAGGCCGGGCCATCCTTACCCTGGACCTGCTGCCGGACCGGCCGGCCGAGCGCGTGCTGGCCGACGTCAGCCATCCGCGGGGCGCGCGGTCGCTATCGTCGCACCTGCAAAGCCGTGTGGGGATCGCAGGCGTGAAGGCCGCGCTGCTGCGCGAAGCGCTGTCGCGGGATGCCATGCTGGATGCCGGACAACTGGCGCGCACGATCAAGGCGCTGCCCCTGGCGCTGACCGCCACGCGCCCCATGGACAAGGCCATCAGTACGGCGGGCGGCGTGCGCTTCGATGCCCTGGACGACAATTTCATGCTGAAGCCTCTACCCGGCGTTTTCTGCGCCGGCGAGATGCTGGACTGGGAAGCGCCGACCGGCGGCTATCTGCTGACCGCCTGCATCGCCAGCGGCCGGGCAACGGCGCTTGGCGCGCTGCGCTGGCTGGCCAAGCGGGACTAGACCGCGGCGCGGGCGCGACAACCGTCGCCGCGTATCCGCCCGCTTCTCACATCAGGACACCACTTCCGGCGCCCATTTCATCAATGCCAGCACCAGCAGCACCGGCCCGGCGTTGAACATGGCATGCATCAGTATCGACGCGCCTATCCCCCGCCGCGTGCGCATCCAGCTCAGCACCAGCCCGGTCAGCCACTGCGGCAGGACCAGCAGCGGCATCAGCCACAAAGGCGTGTGGTTCAGGTAGAAATTGCCCAAATGCATGCCGGCGAAGACCAGCGCGGCCGAATGCAGTATCCATGGGAAATACCGCACATAGCGCCGCCGCCATTCCCAATTCCATTCGCGCCGCGATGCGCCGCCCTGACGGTGGGTCCATGCGACAAGGCCCAGCACCAGCACGGCAATCACCGCCGTGTAGGGATTCGGCCCGCGCAACAGCGGCAGGATCATCAGCGGCACCACCCACAAGGCCTGCGCAGGCCTGCGCAGGCTGTAGCGGAACAGCATTTCTTCGACCACCGGCGCCCAAACGATCGCGGTGAACCAGGGAATCGCGCCCATCTCCAGCTTGTGGTGCGCGCCGCCCAGGGTGGCGACGGCCACCGCCAGCGGCCCCAGGGCGAACAGGTTGATCGCCCACAGCATGGCCACCCAGGCCAGCAGGCGCCGCAAGGGGACGGGCGGCAGCCAATCCGCGCGTGGCCCGGAGCCGCGCCGGCGTGGCGGCAGGCGCCGCAGCGTGGGATGGCGCAGGAAGCGCCAGAAGTCCGCGATATCGGCGCGCAGCCGCGGGACCGTACCGCCCTGGGACGCAGGCATGATCAGGCCTCGTTCGCGCGATGCAGTTGCTGTGTCGCCCGGACGAATTCGCCGTCCAGCAACAGGGGCGTCACCGCCCGGCAGCGATCGATGACCGCCTCGATGCCGGCCATCTCGTCGCGGCGCGGCGGGTGCAGCACGAAGTCCGCCACCTGCTGCGCCAGTCCGAGCGTGCGCGGGTGGCCGATGCCGATGCGCAAGCGCCAGAACGCCGGGCTGCCCAGGGCGGCCTGGATGTCGCGCAGGCCGTTATGCCCGGCGTGGCCACCGCCCTGCTTGAGCTTGACCTGCCCTGGCGCAAGATCCAGTTCGTCGTGCAGGACCAGGATCTGCTCCGGCGTGAATTTATAGAAGCGTGCCAACGCGCCCACCGACTGTCCGGACCGGTTCATATAGGTCATGGGCTTGAGCAATACGACGTTCTCGCCCCCATGCCGGGCCTTGGCGACAAAACCGCTGAACCCCTTTTCCATCGCGAAGGTCGCGCGCAGATCGTCGGCGATATGATCGGCCAGCCAGAAGCCCGCGTTGTGGCGTGTGGTTTCGTATTCCGGACCCGGATTTCCCAGGCCGACGATCAAGCGTATGGGTGTGGACATGGCGCAAGCGTAAAAGAAAAACCCCGCGTATGGTATTGCACACGCGGGGTTCGCAGTACATCGCGGCACGGTGCGCCGGACGGGCCGCACCGTAACGGGTCGGGCCGATCAGGCCGCGGGGGTGGCTTCGTCGCCTTCCGCCGCTTCGCCTTCCGCGGCGCCGCCCTTGACCAGCGCGGAGGCCAGCACCGGGTTGGCGTCGCCGCCGTGCGTCAGGTAGGTCACGCCCTTGGGCATCTGGATATCGGACAGGTGCAGCGAAGCACCGCCCAGCAGCTTGGACAGATCCACTTCGATGAACTGGGGCAGGTCGCCCGGCAGGCAAGCCACTTCGATTTCATTCAGCACGTGGGTGATGACCGCGCTGCTCAGTTTCACGGCCGGCGACACTTCGGCGTTCATGAAGTGCAGCGGCACCTTGGTGTGCAGGATCTTGCTGGAATCCACGCGCTGGAAGTCGACGTGCAGCACTTGCTGCTTATAGGCGTGCCATTGGACGGCGCGCAGCAGCACCTGTTCAGCCTTGCTGCCCTCGACTTGCATATCGAGGATGGAGGAGTGGAACTCTTCCTTGCGCAGGGCGTGGTAGATCTCGTTGTGATCGAGCTCGATGTTCAGGGGCTGGCTGCCCGCACCGTAAACGATGGCGGGAACCCGGCCCGCGCGGCGCAGGCGGCGGCTCGCACTCGAACCCTGGACGCTACGCGCAGTGGCGTTGAATTTCATGGATAACTCCAAACA
>NZ_JBMQQZ010000010.1:0-15093 GCF_057362025.1 Bordetella sp.
CCAGCAAGGAAGTGAAGGAAATCGACAAGCAGTACTCGTCGGGTCTGGTCACGTCCCAGGAACGCTACAACAACGTGGTGGACATCTGGGGCAAGGCCGGCGACAAGGTCGGCAAGGCGATGATGGAGCAACTGGCGACCGAACCCGTGACCAACCGTCACGGCGAGGAAGTGCGCCAGGAATCCTTCAACTCCATCTACATGATGGCCGACTCGGGCGCCCGCGGTTCGGCCGCCCAGATTCGCCAGCTGGCGGGCATGCGCGGCCTGATGGCCAAGCCGGACGGCTCGATCATCGAAACGCCCATTACCGCCAACTTCCGTGAAGGCCTGAACGTACTGCAGTACTTCATCTCGACGCACGGCGCGCGTAAAGGCCTGGCCGATACCGCGTTGAAGACGGCGAACTCGGGTTACCTGACCCGCCGTCTGGTCGACGTGACGCAGGATCTGGTCATCATCGAAAACGACTGCGGCACCTCGCAGGGTTACTCGATGAAGGCGCTGGTCGAGGGCGGTGAAGTCATCGAACCGCTGCGCGACCGTATCCTGGGCCGCGTGGCCGCCGTGGACATCGTCAATCCCGATACGCAGGAAACCGCGATCGAGGCCGGTACGCTGCTGGACGAAGACCTGGTCGACCTGATCGACCGCATCGGCGTGGACGAAGTCAAGGTCCGCACGCCGCTGACCTGCGAAACGCGTCATGGCCTGTGCGCTCACTGCTACGGCCGCGACCTGGGCCGCGGGTACATGGTCAACGTCGGCGAGGCCGTCGGTGTCATCGCCGCACAGTCCATCGGCGAACCGGGTACCCAGCTGACGATGCGTACCTTCCACATCGGGGGTGCGGCATCGCGTTCGGCTCTGGCCAGCGCCGTGGAAACCAAGTCCAACGGTACGGTCGGTTTCGCCAGCACGATGCGCTACGTCACCAACGCCAAGGGCGAGCGTGTGGCGATCTCCCGTTCGGGCGAAATCGTCATCCATGACGATAACGGCCGCGAGCGCGAACGTCACAAGATCCCGTACGGCGCGACCGTGCTGGTCGGCGATGGCGAGGCCGTCAAGGCCGGCGCTCGCCTGGCGAGCTGGGATCCGCTGACCCGTCCGATCGTGTCGGAATACGCCGGCCAGGTGCGCTTCGAGAACATCGAGGAAGGCGTTACCGTCGCCAAGCAGGTGGACGAAGTCACCGGCCTGTCGACGCTGGTCGTGATCACGCCCAAGACCCGTGGCGGCAAGATCGTCATGCGTCCGCAGATCAAGCTGGTCAACGAGTCCGGCGAAGAGGTCAAGATCGCCGGTACCGACCATTCGGTGAACATTTCGTTCCCGGTCGGCGCGCTTATCACGGTGCGCGATGGCCAGCAGGTGACGGTGGGCGAGGTCCTGGCGCGTATTCCGCAGGAATCGCAGAAGACCCGCGACATCACAGGCGGTCTGCCTCGCGTGGCCGAACTGTTCGAAGCCCGTTCCCCGAAGGATGCCGGCATGCTGGCCGACGTCACGGGTACGGTCTCGTTCGGCAAGGACACCAAGGGCAAGCAGCGTCTGGTCATCACCGACCTGGAAGGCGTCAGCCACGAATTCCTCATCCCGAAGGAAAAGCAGGTCCTGGTGCACGACGGCCAGGTGGTGAACAAGGGCGAAATGATCGTCGACGGTCCGGCGGACCCGCACGATATCCTGCGCCTGCAAGGCATCGAGAAGCTGGCCACCTACATCGTGGACGAAGTGCAGGAGGTGTACCGTCTGCTAGGCGTGAAGATCAACGACAAGCACATCGAGGTGATCGTTCGCCAGATGCTGCGTCGCGTGAACATCGTCGATGCAGGGGATACGGAGTTCATCCCGGGTGAACAGGTCGAGCGTTCGGAACTGCTGAACGAAAACGACCGCGTGGTGGCCGAGGACAAGCGTCCGGCGAGCTACGACAACGTCCTGCTGGGTATCACGAAGGCCTCGCTGTCGACGGATTCCTTCATCTCGGCCGCTTCCTTCCAGGAGACCACGCGTGTCCTGACCGAAGCCGCCATCATGGGCAAGCGCGACGAACTGCGCGGCCTGAAGGAAAACGTCATCGTCGGCCGTCTGATCCCCGCCGGTACCGGTCTGGCGTATCACATTGCTCGCAAGGACAAGGAAGCGATGGAAGCGGCCGAACGCGAAGCCGCGCGCCAGCTGGCGAATCCTTTCGAGGAATCGCCGGTCACGATCGGCTCGGACAGCGAAAGCGACCCCGCGCCGGAAGGCAACCACGATCCGATCGGCGAATAAGGGCTCGTCCCAGCATCGCCGAGGTAGTGCAGCACCCCAGGAATCGCCCGATTCCTGGGGTGTTTTTTTGGCGTCGGGAATACGCGCCGGACCGGCGCTTATCGCGTCTGGCGGAAGGAACCGTGCAGGGGTCGGAAATCGGGTGCGATGCGGCTCTTGTAGATCAGCGATACGGCATCGTCGCCCCGGTGTGGCGCGAGATTCGCCGTGACGGAGACTTCGTAGTCACCGTTGGTGCGCGCCGTCACGTCGAAGGACATCCGTGTCAGCGCCTCGGGCGACGGCGGCGCATCGCGGCCGGCGTCGGAATCGCCGGTGGCCGCCTGGCGGCGCAGGTCCAGCTGCACGCGCGCGAAAAGCCGTGCCAGTATCGGTGTGGCCTGCATGCCGACCCGTCCCATCGTCCGCGAAAACAGGTGTGCCGCCGGCTTGTGCGCCACGCGCGGCCCCGCATCGCCATCGCCGCGCCGGCGCCGCTCGTGCTCGATGATCTGCAGTACGGCCTTGCGCCGGGGCGCGGGCAGGAAGGGTAGATGGCGTTCGAAGATCCGCAGGGTGGCGTCCGACATGCCGGCAACGTACCGATGCACGTCCAGGCCGTCCGTGCCGACCAGGGCCTTGGCAAGCAAGGCCGCGACAAGGGCATCTCGCTGCGTGCGGGTCAGCGGAGTATCGCCATTCATGGTGGAAACGCCTTGCGCGAGCATGTCGCAGATCGATCGCAAGGTGTGCGAGGCCGCACCGGCCTCGGCGCCGCCCTGTTTCAGCAGCAGCCGGGCGCGCAGGATCAGGCGTGAGCGCATGCATTGATCCAGCGCATTCTTCAGGATACGTGCGCAGGTTCTGACGCCGCCATCGTAGGCCGAAATCGTCAGCCGCCCGTGGGTGGCCGGAATGGATGCCGTATCGAATACGGTCCGCAGGGGCGTCGACGCCAGCGAGGCCGCGGCATTCTCCAGCTCGTCGTTGTTCCTGCTTTCCGCCAGGTCGCTGAGGAACCGGATGGGACTCTCGCCGCGCCGTTCGCGGCTGCTTACCACCGCCGCGAGATCGCGCAACGGACCGTCCATGTCTTCCGGCAGGATGCCTTCGCGCGCCAGCGCGCGAAGGACCGCGCTGAAAGGCTGCTCGCGGGCGGCGATCTCCCGGTCGACGGCGTTGCAGCAGCGATCGATGATCCGGCGGGTGCAGGGGCCGGGCGAAACCTTGTCCGGTCCCGCCATCGCGACACGCGGCAGATATTCGCGCAGCAGGAGAAGCTCGGTGAATGCATAGACCGCCAGCGGCGGGCTATACGGGGCGATCGCCTGTTCCGTGTAGCGGCCGGGGCGGCCGGAATCGGCAACGGCCACACGGCCGCCAGCGGCGACGTAGGCCGCCTCGGTGGCCAGCGTCTCGGCCAGCGCGAAGCCCATGCGGGGCCCATGCGGTTCGGCGCCGCCCAGCAGCGTCTTGAGCAGGCACTGGTAGGCGTTGTCCAGGTTCACGCGCGCCTGGCGCAGCGGACTGCCCGCCCGTGGGAGCGAGCGGTGCATCGCGGCGCGCAGCAGCCGCCGCACGCCGCCCAGTACGCTTTTCGCCTGCGTTCCGGTCAAGGCGGCAGTGCGATGCCCGGGTTCAGGCTGGGCAGTGAAGCGTTTGTCGCCTACCGTACCGATGGCGGCGGGCTGGCGTGGCCCGGGGGTACCGGCGCCACGACTTTTGGTGGGGACGTCTGTCATCGTCGGGATGCGCCGCGGCGCCATGCCGCCCGCATCCAGCCGGCGATACGCGTCGCCAGGATCGGCGGGAGGTTGCTGGGAACAGGCCGAGTCTATGTGCCTCGATGGTCCGGGTCTGTCGGCGCGGTGCCCGAATGCGCCGACAGCCGCATACCGATGGCGTCGGAATATTCCGCAGGCGCATCGCCGCGACGGTCGCCGGGAATCGGGCCTGCCTATCGGTTTACAGGTCGGTGGTACGGGGTATCACGACTGCCTGGCCGTGCACGGCATCGCGGTCGTCGCGCAATTCCCATAGCGTGGCCTGCTCGATCATGAACCGCCTGCCGGACTTCGTGATGCGCACGCCGCGATAGCCGGTTTCGAAGCCGGCGCGACGCACGCGTTCGAGGAAACGCGCCCGCTCTTCCCGATTGGGCGCCTCGGCCGATAGGCGCGACGGAAGTTCCAGTATCTCGTCCCAGTTGTATTCGAAACGACGCTGCGCTGCCCGATTGCCGTAGATAAAACATGGATCGGCATCGGTGTTATGCGCCAGAACGGCGAAAGGCGCGTCCTCGTACAACCATCGCGCACCGTCCTGCGCCGTCATGGGGCGAGGCAGCAGGGGCTGTCCCAGCAGTCGCTCGTAGCTGTCGGCCAGCAACTGGAAAAAGGCCGGGTCTTCATACCGGTGCAGAGCCACTACCTATTCCTTGTGTCAGCCGCCTCGCGCGGCCTTCGCACGACGAAATGCCGGGCCCCACAGCGGGTGGCCGATCTCGGCGGCACTGAGTTCGAAACCGGGATCGAGATTCAGGATCCGCGTGAAATCATCCTCGCACAGGACGCGATAGCCTGTCACGCAGTAGCTGAAGGCTTGCAACTTCAGCGATTCGACGCGCATGTCGGTGGGGGCCGCCGCCAACGCGTCGGACGTCGCCACGGTGCGGATGACGTCGCCGTAGGCGCCCGACTGATAGCTCTGGCGTACCCGGGCCAGTGTGTCCTCCGCAGCCTGGCTGGGGGCCGCGGGCGGGGAGGAGGCGGTCGGCGGGATGGAACATGCGGCGAGCGCTGCCGCCAGGCCCAGCACGGCAAAACGAGCGGTGGTGTACATGTGGACAGCCTGGTTCGGGTTGGGCCCTTGCACGGGCCGAGCGGGATGTTTAAAGCGCGACATATTGTGTCTTGTCTGCGGCAGAAAGAACAAGCCCTCCGAGGGATGAGGTTTCGCCCTCATTGGCGCGACGGCCGCTTGGTCGACGATGGCTCGCCGCCACTCTACCGAACGCCGCAGCGGGGTGTAAGCGCCATATCGGTAAAAGATGATAACGGATGTTAGTGAAACATCGGGGACATTCGCCGCCTCTAGCATCTTCTCTCCCGGCCGTGCGAGTGCACTTCACCGGGACATTGAAGTCTTGCCGGCGTCGCGCCGGCCACTTGGGAGTACGAATGGACCGTATCGTCTCGGCGCACACGCCTTTGCCGCCCGGCACCCTGCTGTTCCGTGCGATGAACGGGTCGGAGGGTATATCGATGCTGTTCGAATTCGAGGTCGAACTGCTTGCGGAATCGTACGCGCTGGATCTTCGGCAATTGCTCGGCCGCCCATTGTCGCTGCGGATCGCCGGTGGCGCGGGCGTACCACGGTACCTGAGTGGACACATCACGCGTTGCACGCTGGTCGGCCGTGAGAACGCCATGTCCCGCCTGTACATTTATCGCGCCACGGTCAGGCCCTGGCTGTGGTACCTGACGCAGAGTTCGGACAACAAGATCTTCCAGAACAAAAGTGCGCCCGACATCGTCAGGGAAGTACTGGCCGATTACGCCTTCCCGGTCGAATGGCGGCTGTCCGGCACCTATCGCAAATGGGAATACAGCGTGCAGTATCAGGAGACCGATTTCGACTTCATCAGCCGCCTGATGGAGCACGAGGGCATCTACTACTGGTTCAGGCACGAACAGGATAAGCACACGCTCGTGCTGACCGACGACATTACGCAGCACGATGCCTGCTCCGGCTGCGATACCCTGCCGTACTACGGTCCGGACCGCGTCGCGGTCCCGCGCGAGGAATACGTCAATGCATGGGAACCGGCCGAGCAGATTACGCCCAGCGGCTTCGCCACCACCGATTTCGACTTCAGGCATCCGGGCACCAGCATGGACGCGCGCCGCGCGAACCCGGCGCCGTATGACGACGGCAAGCTCGAAATCTACGAATGGCTGGGCGGCTATACCGATCCGGAACAGGGCGAGTCCTACTCGCGTGTTCGCCTCGAAGGCCTGCAGTGCCGCCGCGAACTGGTCTCCGGCGCCTGCAACGCGCTGGGGTTCGCGCCGGGCTATCGCTTCAGCCTCGTGAACCATCCGCGTGACGCGGAGAACCGCGAGTACCTGATCATCGCCGCGCACTATCACATCCGCGAAGGCGGCTACACGAGCGGAACGCCCGATCCGATGGTCTTCGACGTGGGCTTCACCGTGCTGCCGGCCGAGATCCAGTTCCGACCGCCGCGAGTCACGCCGCAGGCCTATACGCATGGCCCGCAAACCGCCACCGTGGTCGGCAAGGATGGCCAGCAGATATGGACCGACGAGTACGGCCGCATCAAGGTCCAGTTTCATTGGGACCGTGTCGGGCAGCGCAATGAAAACAGCTCATGCTGGGTGCGCGTATCCAGCCCCTGGGCCAGCGGCGGCTTCGGCGGCATTCAGCTGCCGCGGCGCGGGGACGAAGTGGTGGTCGACTTCATCGGCGGCCATCCCGACCGGCCCATCGTTATAGGCCGCGTCTACAACGGCTCGAATATGCCGCCGTGGGATCTGCCGGCCAATGCAACGCAGAGCGGGTTCCTGTCGCGCTCGCAGGACGGAACGCCCCGCACGGCCAATGCATTCATGTTCGAGGACAAGCCCGGACAGGAGGAAATATGGCTGCATGCGGAACGCAACATGCGCACGGAGGTCGAGGCGGACGAGCACCGCAATGTCGACGGCTCGCGTACCACTTTCATTGGCGGCAACGACGCGACCACGATCATTGGCGCCCGCTCCGTCCATGTCCAGGGTGCGGATGCCTTGACCGTCGGCCAGGCCCGTTCGGTCACTGTGACGGATAACGAGGCCCACACCGTCAATGGTGCTCGCACGCTGCACGTTGCCGGCGGCATGACCACGGAGCAGTTCGACCACGGATTGACGACGACGGTGGCCGCCGATGGCGAGACGCGCACGGTGACCGGCTTGTTCAAGGAGACGCTGAACACCGGACAGGAAGTCCACGTGACTTCGGGCGATGCGCTGCACGACGTGCAGGCGGGGGCGCTGACGGCGCAGGCGCAGGGCCAGGTATCCGTGCAGTCCTTCGCCGCCGGCATGGGGTTGCTGGCGAAGGAACAGATGCATGTCGAATCGCAGGCTGCCGGGATGGACGCAAGGGCGGCGCAACAGATTACCGTCACATCGACCGGCGCGGGCATCGATATGACGGCGCCGCAGAAGATCACGCTGACCAGCGACACCGATGTGGTGCTGAACGGCAAGCAGGTCAAGGATCTGTCGACCAAGAGCTGGCTGAAGGCCACGCCCTTCGGATTGAACCTGACCGTCGCACAAGCCACATTCGGGCTCGGCAACGCGACCGTATGGCGCTCGAACGTCGGCGTAGCGGTATCCAAGGCCGACGTCAGCGCCATCAAGACCGACATCTTCGGCATGTCGAGCAAGATCGGCGCGACCGAATACAAGAACAACGGTCTGGCGACGGAAACGACGGCGGCGAAGAACCTGCTGACGGGTCTGTTCACCATCATCTGACCGCCCGCCGGCACCCATGCGCGTCGTAAAGCCTTCCCGCCTTAGCGTGCTGACGCGTCCTTACCGCCGGTATGGCACCGACGTGCTGGGCACGGCCGTCATGGCGCTGGCGACCCTGGACGAGCAGCCCGCGCTGATGCCGGAGCAGGAGTTGTGGCGCGTGGCGTCGGAGGAGGCTGGCGGACTGCTGGATCTGGGCATGCCCAAGGCCGATCCGGAATTCCTGATCAGCGGGCTGGCCTATACGCGCCACCAACCGGACAAGACCGCCTGCGCCGTGCGGGTCTGCGTGGGCGGGCTGGACAAGTCTTTGCTCGTGTTCGGCGACCGGTACTGGCTGGATGGTCGCGCCACCGCCCCCGCGGCCTTCGATGCGATGCGCGTGGACTGGGCACATACCTATGGCGGTCCTGGGCATGCGGGCAATCCGCTGGGGGCGGGCATGCACGCGCGGCGCATCGACGGCGTGCAAGCGGTGCCGTTGCCCAATGTAGAGCATCCGCGCGGGCGCGTATCGCGGCCGGGACAAGACGTGACTCCGGCCAGTTTCGACGCCATCGCGCCCGACAACCCGGCGCGCTTCGCGCGCATGGGCACGCGATACGGCCAGGATTGGCTACAGCGGGAATTTCCCGGCTTCGCCGCCGACATGGACTGGCATTACTTCAATGCGGCGTCCCCGGATCAATGGTGGACAGGACGTGCCGAAGTACCGGCCGGCGCGGAATACGAGATCTGGAATATGCATCCGGATCGTCCCGTGCTGCACGGGCATTTGCCGACGTGGCGCGTGCGTTGCTTCGCCGGCGGCCACGGGGACGCTCCCGGGTTGCGGGAAATCCCGATGCGACTGAGCACGGTATGGTTCTTCCCGCATCGCGATCGGGTACTGCTGATCTGGCATGGCGCGCTGGAGATCGCCGAGAGCGACGCCGCCGATATTGCCCACGTCATGCTGGCCATCGAGCTGGCCGAGGCCAGCCGAGGCATGGACCATTACCAGGACGTCCTGCGCCGCCGCACCGATCCCCGCGAAGGCGCCATCCATGCCTTGCGCGATGGCGACCTGGCAGAGGCGGCGCTCTATGCGGATGCATCCGACGCACCTTTGCCCGACATCGCCGCGCGGCCGCTGGTTCGCAATATGTACGCCGGCGCGGAGCGGCGGCGCCTGGCGTCCCGGCAGACGCTGGCCGACGAAGGGCTGGACCCGGACGACTTCCTCGCACCGCCCATGACGATGCCGCCGCGCATGAAGATCGACGATCTGCCCGCGCTGTTGGAGCAGGCCGGCCAGGAGCGCGAAAAAGGTGAAGCACTGTTGGCGCAGGCGCGCGATACGCTGCTGCGCGATCCCGACCTGCAGCGCTTCGGCGAGGCTGTCGGTGTGGATGTGGACACCATCGCGCGGCCGGACGGCGGCGGCCCCATGGCCGCACGCTTCGATCCCGGGGCGCTGAAGCGGCAGCTGCGCGAGTTCGGAGAGCGGTTTCCCCAGGTCGGCGCCAGGCGGGACTCCTTCGCGGCGCAAGCCGACCGGCTCTATCTGCAAACCGCGCATCTCGGCGCCGCCCCTGAAGCCATGCCGCCGCTTCGCGCGCGGCGCACGCGGCGGCGGATAGCGGCCATCCATCAACGCACTCGCGACTTCACCGGCATGCAGCTTGTCGGCGCCGATCTGTCGGGCCTGGATCTGCGGAGCGCCTGTTTTCGCGGTGCGTCGCTGGAAGGGGCAAAGCTGGATGGTGCATGCCTGGACGACTGCGACTTCACGCAAGCGGTGCTGGCGCGCGTGTCGATGGCCGGCGGTTCGCTGGCGCGCGCGCGGTTGCAGCGGGCCAACATCGCCGATGCGCGTTTCGACGGTGTATCCCTGGCGGCGGTGGACCTGGACCAGGCGACGCTGGAAAGCGCGCAGTTCTCGTCCTGCTCGTTCGCCGGGGCGCGGCTGACCCAAACGCGGCTGGGCGAAAGCCGCTTCGCGCGCTGCGATTTTCGCGGCGCGACGCTGGAAGAAGCCGTGCCGCTGAAAGCGGTCTTCCAGGCTTGCGACTTCCGCGAGGCCATGCTGCGCCGCTGTGCTTTCATGGAATGCACGCTGGCGGATACGGCGTTTTCCCATGCCGGCCTGATACGGTGCGCCTTTGTCCATACCGGGTTTGGCGCCGGGATGGACTTCAGCGGCGCGCGGCTGGAAATGTCGTCGTTCTCTTCCGGCACCGTGCTTCGACACGCGCGCCTGGACGACGTTGAGCTACGGCAGTGCGGCCTGCGGGGTGTACGCCTGGAAGGCGCCAGCCTGGCGCGTGCCAGGCTGCATGGCAGCGACCTGTCCGAATGCGTCTTCGTCGGCGCGTGCCTGGACGGCATCGACGCTGCCGAAAGCCTGTTCGTGCGCGCCGATTTCACCGGCGCAACGCTGCGCGGCGCGAATCTGATGCAGAGCCTGCTGGGCAGGGCCGATTTCACGCGGGCGGATTTGCGCGACGCGAACCTGTTTCGCGCTGACCTCGGGGAAGCGGTCCTGGATGGCAGCACCTCATTGGACGGCGCCTATACCGAGGGCGCCAAACCCTGGCCCCGTCGCCGCACAGGCGTGGCGGGTCCGGCCTTATGACAACGGAGCGGATATGTTTGCGAATTGCCAACTGATGGGCGTGGACCTGGCGTTTCCGGATTGCTGCAAGACGCCGCCGGCGGCGATGGCGCCGCTGCCGTATCCCAACACGGCGCTGGGGCCCACCGCGATACCGAATGCCTGGAACGTGCTGTTCATGGCCGCGCCCGCCCACAACATGGCAACCATCACGCCCATTACCCTGGGCGACACGCCGGGCGTGGCGGGGGGCATCATTTCGCAGACCTTCATGAGCCAGTCGCGCCATTTGACGGGAGCCTTTACCGTCCTGATCCTGGGCACGCCGGCAACCCGCATGACCAGCCTGTCGCTGCAGAACCGCGTCAACGCGCTGGGCATGCGGATCGTGCCCAGCCAGCCTACCGTACTGTTGCTGGCGCCCTGAGCGCGCGCGCCCGCGCCGACCGCGTGCGCTTTGCGACGTCGCCCCTTCTGCGGCATCGATGATCAGGAAACTCGCGAATTCTCGAAGAAGAAATTCCACGGTTTTGGCGAACCTGCAATCAAAGCCGGTCGCGTGGGCCATGCCAGGCGGCAATAGCGAGGCTAGCGCGATCGCCCCGGCCATGGCCAGGCGCGTCGTCAGGCGATGACTATGCCAAGATCGCCGGAGCGTTGACACGCCAATCCCAATTCCTGAAAAAAGCCCCACGTTGTTTCCCTATCGCTGGTGCCGATGCCGACTCCGCGCCTCGCTTGCTGGGGCCCTTGAGGTCGTGACTTCGCGAATCTGCGGCAGGGCCTGCCGGGCAGGGCCAGCCTAGCGGCGCGGGCGTGGCGGCGTCATCGGGTTGCCGTACTCGGGCGCGTCATCGCGCATGGCGCCTTGGCCATGCGCGCCGTTGACCGGGCGCAGCGTGTCGCCTATGGGTCCGGTCCTGCGCGCCGCCAGGGGATCGTCGGCCGGCAACATGGCCGGCGTCGGATCGGACAGCGCATGGTGCACGCCGCCGGGGTCGGGAAACAGGGCCAGCGGATCGCGCTGGGCGGCATCATGGGCCCAGGCATCGTCGCGCAGTTGCGCCAGCGGGTCGTCCGGATTGCGCGATACCGCGCTTTCCATATCGAAGGGATGCACGCCCAGTTCCGACATACTTGCGACCGGGAGGGTGCCGGGACCGATCAGGTCGCCGAATACATCGGCCTGGGCCGGTCTCGCGCCGGCCTGCCCGGCGGCGGTATCCGCGCTCAGTACGTAGGGTCCGATCGTGACTTCGTCGCCGTTTTCGAGCAATTGGTCGCGCGTGGCCGGCAGCGGCATCCCGTTCACCGCCACGGCGCTCATGGCGCTCAGGTTTGCCAGGCGCCAACCGCCATCGCGATAGCGCAGGGCGGCCTGGACCCGGCACAGGCCGGTTGCGTCAGGCAGGGCCAGCTGGTTTTCCGGGGCGCGTCCTATCGTGCCACCGGGGGCCAGGAAAACGGCGGCCGTGGGCGTGTGCGGCTGGGCATCGAGACGGCGGTTCACGGTCAGCTTCATAGTTCGGATCTCCGCGGCGCGAGGCCGTGTCGTCGAAAGGGAAGTGCGCGGAAGTCGGGGCGGCGGCAGCGCCGTCGCCGCGATAGCCAAGGGCAAGGCAACCGTCGATCATAGCCACGGGTCCGGCGGCGATTCGTCTATTTTTGCAGTCCAATATTTCTTCTTATGACGGCGCGTCCGGGGACCTCCCGCCGGGCGCGGGATACGGAGAAAAAAACTGGCGAAAACCTCGGGACATGGTGCCAGCGCGGGCGCTTCATGATTCAATCCATTTTTTGCCATCGGCAAAACGATGGATAGCGCGCTGGCATGAACCATACCAAGGGGCAGGTGGCCTGACGCAGAGCGCGCCGCGGACGCGGGGCGCACGGCGGGTTGCCGCGTGGGAGAGCGGGAGATGGGTTTCGGAGTCAAAGCGATGTCTGTATCACCGGCCTTTATGCCTGGGGCGGAACATCCCGCGCCGGAGCCCTTCGGATATCGACCCCTGGCCGCGATCGCCGCCGCCGCGGCGGGCGGTGTGCCGCAGAAGCGGATCGGACGCGTGGTGTCCGAAATCGCGCCTGAATTGATGGCGGCGCACGAACAGGGCAAGGTCCACGGCGCGATTTCCGTCCATACCGTCGGTCTGGACGAGTTCGGTTATGCCCATCTGATGGTGCCGGCGCTGTACCCGGACCACGCGGGTGCCATGGAGCCCGCTTCCTGCTTCGCCGCGGTGGAGCAGTTCGATCCGGATGCCGTGCAGGCCTGCGGTCCGTGGACCGACGTCTATGCGCTTTGCGCCGTCATGTGTTCCCTGGTCAGCGGTTCGCCGCCGCCTCACGCTTTGGCACGGCGGGCGGAGGACCAGTATGTCCCCCTGGCCACCCGCAAGCCCCGCGGCTACGACGAGGCCTTTCTCGCGATGATCGACCGGGGCCTGTCGCTGGAGCCCACCCAGCGGCCGCAATCGGTGGCGGACCTGTGCGCCATGCTGGGAATATCGTGCGTGCCCGAGACCGAAGAGAACGCTTCCGCCCAGGGCGGCGTGGCCGGCGCGCCGGCCACCACCGGCCACGCCGCCGGACAGCAACGCGGCGCCGCCGGGCCGCGGCGCCGGCTGGGCGGCCTTCTCGCGGTGGCATTCGGCGTGATGGTCGTCGCCGGCATCTGGCTCTGGACTGGCGAGCAGGACGCCCGGGACACGGCGCCTTCGCGGACGGCCGCCGTATCGCCGCGTCCGGCCGCGTATCCCCGTCCCGCGCCGCCGGAAGCCTCCTCGGACGATACCGGCACCGAGGGCGCCGCGGCGGGCCTGCCCGACGCCGCCGATGAGGCTGGGCGGTCTCCGGATCCGCAATCGCTGTCGGCGGCGCCGCCGACAGCCCCCGGCGCCCGCGGGGATGCTTCCCCGGCCGCGCAGTCACCCGCCGGCCCGGCCGACACGACGGAAGCTGCCGAGCCGACCGCGTCGCGTCCCGCCCGTCCGGTCGCCGTGGTCGTCAGAGTGGACGTGCAGCCCTGGGGAGAGATCTTCGTGGACGGCGTTTCCCGCGGTTTGAGCCCGCCCGTCAAAACGTTGACCCTGCCCGCCGGCCGCCACGCGGTGGAAGTCCGCAACGCCGGCCTGGCGCCGTACCGGGTCTCTCTGGACCTGAAGCCCGGCCAGCCCGCCGCTATCCGGCACGTATTTCGTTGATCCGTCCCAGGGATTTCCCTTGGAAATCTTTTGACAGCCCGGGCAATCTACGCTAAATTCATGGGCTCACTGATTTATTCGCGTGCAAAACCGACCAGGCCGACCGGGCTTACCGAAGGCCGCCATGGTCGCTTTGTGCGCTTTATTTGTCTGCAAGACCCGCTCTTTTACGTAATTGTTTGAGGCGGTTTTGCGCGAACTGCCTCCCCTGTGATCCGTGGCAGCAAGGCCGCCGCGGCGGAGGGGGCGAGTACGAAAGTACTTACCAGTGGTACGTAAAAGGGATTTCAAAGGTCATGCCTACCATCAGCCAACTCGTGCGCAAGCCGCGCGAAGTCAGCATCGTGAAGAGCAAGAGCCCCGCGCTCGAAAATTGCCCTCAGCGACGCGGCGTGTGCACCCGTGTGTACACCACCACCCCCAAGAAGCCGAACTCCGCCCTGCGTAAGGTCGCCAAGGTTCGCCTGACCAATGGCTACGAAGTCATTTCGTACATCGGCGGCGAAGGCCACAACCTGCAGGAACACTCCGTCGTGCTGGTGCGCGGCGGCCGTGTCAAGGATCTGCCGGGCGTGCGCTATCACATCGTCCGCGGCTCCCTGGATCTGCAAGGCGTGAAGGATCGCAAGCAGGCCCGTTCGAAGTACGGCGCCAAGCGGCCGAAGAAGGCCTGATAGGGCGGCGGCACCGCGTGGTTCTCACGCGATGCGCTCCCTTCCGCGTGGCTGTGCCGCCGCAAGGCTGGCATGGTCCGTGTGACAAGCAATGCCGGTGGGCCTGCCGCCCACCACCCGTGCAGCCGCGCCCGGTTTGGCGCGGCACGTAAGTGGTCATCCCGTCTGGATGGCCGTGGCCATGGGCCCAGGCCCTGGTTCAACTGAACTGACACAAGGAAGCAAGAAATGCCCCGTCGTCGTGAAGTCCCCAAGCGCGAGATTCTGCCCGATCCCAAGTTCGGCAGCGTCGAGCTCGCCAAGTTCATGAACGTTGTGATGCTGGACGGCAAGAAGGCCGTCGCCGAGCGTATCGTCTACGGTGCGCTGGAGCAGGTGCAAAGCAAGAGCGGCAAGGATCCGCTGGAAGTCTTCAGCACCGCCATCAACAACATCAAGCCCATCGTCGAAGTGAAGAGCCGCCGCGTTGGCGGCGCGAACTACCAGGTGCCGGTTGAAGTGCGCCCCGTGCGCCGCCTGGCCCTGGCCATGCGCTGGCTCCGCGAAGCCGCGAAGAAGCGCGGCGAAAAGTCGATGGATCTGCGTCTGGCTGGCGAACTGCTCGATGCGTCGGAAGGCCGCGGCGCCGCGATGAAGAAGCGCGAAGACACGCACAAGATGGCCGAAGCCAACAAGGCTTTCAGCCATTTCCGCTGGTAATCAAAGGATTTATCAAACATGGCTCGCAAAACCCCCATCGAGCGCTACCGCAACATTGGCATCTCTGCGCACATCGATGCAGGGAAGACCACCACGACGGAACGCATCCTGTTC
>NZ_JBMQQZ010000011.1:0-153507 GCF_057362025.1 Bordetella sp.
ATCGACGTGCGCCGCAAGATCTTCCACCATCAGCAATCGCTACCGACGAAGCGCAAGAACCCAGCTCGTCGCAGCGACCGTGATTAAGGTAAACCGGAGTTCGCCGGGGGTGGTGCCTGTCGGGGTCAGCCCGTTGGAGCCGCGCGAGGGAATCCGGAGGGAGGACGGCCGGGCAAAAAACCCGCAAGAAAACCACCGCCACTTCGGCCGCCGTACGAAGATGACGACGCGGGAGTCCGGCGCGAAGGCGCCGGACCGGCTCCTCCGGGCTGACCCCGACAGGCACCACCCCCGGCGGACGGCATCAGCAAAACACCCGCCGACAGCAACCGTCAACGCACCAGCAAACGCTACCCAGCCGGATCACTCCAATCCCACGAACCCCCCGGTCTGCCGTCGCCACAACCTCGCATACACCCCGTCGTGCGCCAGCAATTCCGCATGGGTGCCCATCTCTACGATGTTCCCATGTTCCATCACCACCAGCCGATCCATCCTGGCTATCGTCGACAGCCGATGTGCGATCGCGATCACGGTCTTTCCGTGCATCAGCGTCTCCAGGTTCTCCTGAATCGCCGCCTCCACATCGGAATCCAGCGCGGACGTCGCTTCGTCCAGCACCAGAATCGGCGCGTCCTTCAACAGCACCCGCGCGATCGCGATACGCTGCCGCTGTCCGCCCGATAGCTTGACGCCCCGTTCTCCCACATTCGCGTCCAGTCCGCGGTGGCCTTCCCCGTCCGTCAGGTCGAAGATGAATTCGTCGGCGCGTGCCTGCCGGATCGCATGCATCAGCGCTTCCTCGCTCGCATCCGGCCGGCCGTACAGCAGGTTCTCGCGTAGCGAACGATGCAGCAGCGACGTATCCTGCGTCACCACCCCGATCTGCGCGCGCAGCGATTCCTGCGTCACCTTGGTGATATCCTGCCCGTCGATCAGAATGCGCCCCGCCTCCACGTCGTACAGCCGCAGCAGAATGCTCACCAGGGACGACTTGCCCGCCCCCGACGGCCCGATCAGCCCGATTTTTTCTCCCGGCGCCACATCCAGGTTCAGCCTGGTAAACACCAGGCCGCCCTTGCCGTACCCGAACCCCACGTTTTCGAAGCAAATCCGTCCATGGGTCACATGCAAGGGCTTCGCGTCCACGTCGTCCGCCACGACCCGCGGCCGGGCAATGGTCCGGATGCCATCCTGCACCGTCCCCACGTTCTCGAAAATCCCGTTCACCACCCACATGATCCATCCGGACATATCGGCGATCCGCATCGCCAGGCCGGTTGCCAGTGCGATATCGCCCACGGACATGCGGCCCTCGCTCCATAGCCACAGCGCCAGCCCCGGCGTGCCGGCGATCAGGATGCCGTTCAGGATCGCGATCGTGAACCCCATCCCCGTGACCAGGCGCGCCGCCATCTGCGCCTTGCCCGTTTGCTCCGCCATCGCTTCGCGCGCGTAGAGTTCCTCGCGCTGGCTGTGCGCGAAAAGCTTGAGCGTACCGATGTTGGTATAGCCGTCCACGATGCGGCCCATCAGTTTCGAGCTGGCCTCGGATGCCGTCGCCGAGCGCGATTTGACGCGCGGGACGAAGCGGATCAGCGTCAGGATGTAGCCCACGATCCAGATGATCAGCGGAATGGTCAGCCGCCAGTCCGCATCGAAGAACAGGATCAGCGCGCTGCCCGAATAGATCAATACGTGCCACACCGCGTCCACGGCCTGCAGCGTCGATTCGCGCAGCGCCACGCCCGTCTGCAGGATGCGGTTGGCGATGCGGCCGGCGAAATCGCTGTGAAAAAAGCCCAGGCCCTGCTTCACTACGTAGCGGTGGTTCTGCCAGCGAACCAGCGTGGTCAGCCCGGGCGATAACGTCTGGTGCACCAGCATATCGTGCAGGCCCGTGACGATGGGGCGCAGGACCAGGACCACCAGCGCCATGCCGACCAGCGTCTTGCCATGTTCGGCGAAAAACGCCGCCACGGGCTGGCCCCGGACCAGGTCCACGATGCGTCCCAGGAAGCGAAAGAGCGTGACGTCGATCAGCGCGCCGGCCAGGCCCACAAGCAGCAGGAAAAGCAGGGCGGTGCGCACCTGCCGCAGGTAGTGCCGGTAGAAGCGGAGCACATCGTCGGGCGGCGGTTCGTCCTGCGCCGGACGGAAAGGATCGATCAGCGTTTCGAAGCGGCGGTAGATCGGATTCGGGAAGCGGGGCATCTCGGCACTCTCTAGGCCGGCGTCGCCAGCGCCAGGAAATTGGATAGGCAGGGATTGCGGTTGCGGGGCGACCACAGCAGGACCAGCTCGGATTGCGGCGCATTGGCCAGCGGCCGGAACGCCACGCCCGGCAGGCGCGACTTGCGCATGGAAGAGGGCACCAGGGCGACGCCCACGCCTTCGTCCACCATATTCAGCACGGTTTGCTGCAACTGTACTTCCAACCGAACGATGGGTTGGAAGCCCGCCTGGCGGCAATGCTCGACGATGTTCGCGCGCAGTGCCGGGCCGACCTCGCTGGAAGTCATGATGAACGGCTCGCCGGCCAACTGGCCGATGCGCATCGGGCGACGGCTGCGCGCGCGCGGATGGCCGCGCGATAGCGCCACGCACAGCGGTTCGCGCACCACGACGCGGTTGGACAGTTCGCCGAAGTGGCCGCCGGCCATCACCACCGCGGCGTCGATGCGGCCGTCCAGGACCTGGGCGGCTAGGTCCTGGGACACGACCTCCCGGAGTTTCAGCGTCACCTCCGGGTATGCGCTGCCATAGGCCTTGGCGTAGGTGGGGATGACGCTATAGGCGGCGTACATGGTGAAGCCGATGGACAGGGCGCCGGCTTCGCCGCGCGCGGCGGCCTGCGCATTGCGGCCGGCCTGTTCCACGGCGGCAAGGATGGCCTTGGCGTCGACCAGAAAGCGTTCGCCCGCCGGTGTCAGTGCCACCATGCGGGGGTTGCGCTCCAGCAGCTTGACGCCCAGAGCCGCTTCCAGGCTGGCCAGTTGGCGGCTTAGCGGAGGCTGCGACAGATGCAGGCGCGCCGCGGCGCGCCCGAAATGGCGCGTCTCCGCCAGGGTGACGAAGTAACGCAGGGGTTTGATGTCGAGCACGATGCAGAAAAGGTATTGTCGGAGACCGAATAAAGAATTGGATTGTATTGCTGTGGCGATCTACGCTGCGCGAACCGTCGTGACCGCGGCCCTGCCCGCGGGCCCTCTGCACGGCGGCCGCGTAGCAGCCGGCACGCGATATCGCCGGTGAAGGTTTTTCCGCCATGTCCTCCACCCTGCAGATCCTCGCTCCCATCTTCGCTCTGATCCTGGCCGGTTTCGTCCTCCGCCGGCGCGGCATCGTAGGGCCCGCCGCCTGTGTGGAGCTGAACCGTTTCGTCGTTTGGCTGGCGCTGCCCGCGCTGCTGTTCAAGCTGATGGCGCATGCCACCTGGAGCCAGCTGTACCAGCCTGCCTTCGTGGCCGCCTTCGGCCTGGGCAGCGCGGCTGTCTTCATCCTGACTTTGGTATGGCGGCTGCGGCTGGGACGCCATCTGGTCGATGCCAGTGTCGACGCCATCGCCGCCTCGTATGCCAACACGGCCTATATCGGCTTTCCGCTCATCCTCGCGCTGTTCGGTAACGCGGGGGTGGCGCCCGCCACCATCGCGACGCTGCTGGTGGTGTCGGTGTTGTTCGCCATTACCGTGGCGCTGATCGAAGTGGGACTGCAGACCGAGCGCGCGCCGCACAAGGCGGGCTTGAAGGTGCTGCGAGGCATGACCCGCAATCCGCTGATCGTGGCGCCGGCGGCTGGCGCCCTGGTGGCCGTGGCGGGCCTGCGGGTGCCCGCATCGGCCGATCGTTTCCTGGATCTGCTGGGGGCGGCCGCCACGCCGTGCGCGCTGGCCTGCCTGGGATTGTTTCTGGCCGAGAAGCGGGCGGCGGCGCAATCGCGACGGGTCTCGCTGGCGCTGACGGCCGGCAAGCTTGTGCTGCAGCCGGCGCTGACGTGGTGGCTGGCGGCCCGCGTTTTCGCGATGCCGGTACCGCTGGCGCAGATGGCGGTGCTGCTGGCGGCCTTGCCCACGGGCACGGGCCCGTTCATGCTGGCGGAGTTCTATCGGCGCGAGGCCGTCATCACGGCGCGCACCATTCTGCTGTCGACGGTCGGTTCGCTGGTGTCGCTTACCGTCCTGCTGCACTGGATGCTGCAGGGGTAGTCATCGTTCGCGAGGTCAGGCCTTGACGGATCCGGCCCGGATCGCGAAGCCGATCGGATTCAGGGCCACGGCGGCCTCCTTGATCACGGCGCGGCCGTCAGCCGCATCGCCCGGAAGGGGCGGGCCGGGCCGCTCGGGCAGTTCTGCAAAATTCATGGCCAAATATCCCGCGGTTTGACAGCGCTGCTTTCAGGCAGTACACCGTTACCCGTTTTTTGCCTGGCTGACCCCCGGCCTGGCGAGGCGGGGCTGCCCGCGCCGCCCGTTGCATTGCCGGGCGCATTCCAACTGCCTTCTGGTGCCGGATGTTCCTCTCCTTCGCGGTTCAAAAAGCCTATCCCTTCGGCGCGGGCATGCCCGCCAACCAGCGCTGGGCGGCTACCCTCGGCCTGCTGCTGGGCGTGTGCATGGCCAGCCTGGATACGGCCATCGCGAATACGGCGCTGCCGGCCATCGCGCGCGACCTGCAGACTACGGAAGCCCGCTCGATCTGGGTGATCAGCTCCTACCAGCTATCCATGGTCGCGGCCCTGCTGCCGGCCGCCACGCTGGGCGAGATCGTCGGCCACCGCCGCATCATGGTGTTCGGCCTGGTGCTGTTCACGCTGGCCTCGCTTGCTTGCGGCATGGCGCCCGATCTGGAATGGCTGGTCGCCGGCCGTGTGGTGCAAGGGTTGGGAGCGGCAGCCACCATGGCGGTGAACGGCGCGATGCTGCGCTTCATCTATCCGGAAAAGTTGCTGGGGCGCGGTGTAGGGTTGAACTCGGTGATGGTCGCGCTGGCCTTCGCCGCCGGGCCGACGGCGGCATCGCTGGTGCTGACGGTGGCCACCTGGCATTGGTTGTTCCTGATCAACGTGCCGGTGGGCATGATCGCCATCTATTTCTGCCTGCGCGCGCTGCCCGTCACGACGCGCACGCGGCGTCCGTTCGACACGCTGGGCGCGATATTGTGCGCCGGGTTCCTCGCGCTGCTGGTATTCAGCCTGAACGAGGGCGCTCAGCTTGCCGCCGCGCGAACCATCGTGATCACCTCGGTGTTGTGCGTCGTGTGCCTGCTTCTGCTGCTGAGGCGCCAGGCAGGCCACCCGGCGCCTTTTCTCGCGGTGGATCTGCTGCGCCGGCCGGTGTTCGCGCTGTCGGCGGCCACTGGGGTGTGCTCGTTCGCGACACAGTCGCTGGCCTTTGTGTCGCTGCCCTTCATGCTGCAGAACGTGCTGGGCTATACGCAGGTGGAGACCGGTTTCCTGATCACGCCGTGGCCGGTGCTGGTGGCCGTGATGGCGCCCATCGCGGGCCGCCTGTCCGATCGCATGCACGTCGGCATCCTGGCCGGCGTCGGAATGGCCATGCTGGCCGTGGGCATGGTGCTGCTGGCCACCATGCCGGCCGAGCCGTCGGTGTTCGCCCTGTGCTGGCGCCTGGCGGTGTGCGGCGCGGGCTTCGGCTTCTTCCAGTCGCCCAATGTGCGGGCCATCATCACCGCCGCGCCGCCGGAGCGCGCGGGCGGGGCCAGCGGCATGGTCGGGACGGTGCGCCTGTTGGGCCAATCCAGCGGCGCGGCACTGGTGGCCGCCTGCTTTCACGTATCGACCGAGCGCGGCGCGATCCTGGCCTTGTGGCTGGGCGCCGTGTTCGCCGCCGCGGCGGCCGTCGCCAGTGTGATGCGGCTGAAGTATCGCCAGCGCCCGGCGGCGGCGAAGGGTTGATCGGCGCCCGGGTTCAGGCGGCGGTCGGGGTGGGCATGTCGAGCGGCGCGTGGGGCGGCGCCGGGCGCACCGCGGCGCGCTCGCGGGCGAGGCGCCATGCGGCCAGGTCGCGCGGCGGCATCGGCCGCGCGAAAAGGTAGCCCTGGGCGAATTGCACGCCCTTGTCGCGCAGATAGGCTTCCTGGGCCTCGGTTTCGACGCCTTCGGCGATCATCGCCAGGCCCAGTTGCTGGGCCAGCCCGATGATGGTGTCCAGCACCACGTTGCCTACTGCCTCGGTGTCGGCGGTGCTGACGAAGGCACGGTCGATTTTCAGGAAATGCGCGTGCAGCTTCTGCAGGTAGGACAGCGAGCTGTGGCCGGTGCCGAAGTCGTCCAGTGCCCATTGCACGCCGCGTTCGCGCAGTTCGGCCATGTGGGCGCGCAGCGCGGGCGTGTCGGGCAAGGGATGGCGTTCGGTAACCTCCAGGACCAGGGTGACGCCCGCGTGCGCGCGCACCCGCGACAACAGGGCGTCGACGTCGGCGACGAAGCGGTCCGCGACCATGTGCGCGCCGCAGACGTTCACGCCCAGATGGCTGCCCGGCGGCAGCTCCAGCAGTGCCAGATCGTTGGCCGCCAGCTGGAACATATGACGGGTCAGATCGTCGATGATGTGGTATTCCTCGGCGGCGGCGATGAACAGGTCCGGCCGCACATTGCCCAGTCGCGGATGGCGCCAGCGCAGCAGCGCCTCCACGCCGGACATGCGCCCGGTCGCCATGTCGATGACTGGCTGGTAGACCAGGTGGAACTGGCGCAGGCGCATGCCTTTGCGGATTTCGCCCGGGATCGATACGCGCCAGCCGTACAGACGATGAGCGAAATAGCCGCATAGCACGCTGGCCAGCAGCAGGAAGGCGGCGTAGCCGCGCCAGACATGGGCGCGCACGGCGGCGCGCTGGACCGCCAGCGGCGTCACGCGCACCTGCACCGGGAACATCGCCGAAATCGATTGCTGCGTATCGGGTCCGGGCGTGCGCGCGCTGCGCTGGCGCTCGCCGGCATCCAGCAGCGGCACGTCGCGCCGACCCAGCAGGAGGTCGACATCGTAGGCGCCATCCCGCGCGGCTGCCATTTTCAGGTCATACAGGTACTGGGCATCGAGGAAGGCCACCACGCCGAGGCCGTCGCGCACCCCTTGCGACACCATCACGGCGGGCCGGTCCGGCACCAGCAGGGTACCCGACACGGGCGTCACGTACAGTCCTTGCGGCACGTGTTCCTGCGGCGAGAGCGCGATCAGCGGCGCGTTGGGCATGCCATAGACGGACGAGCAGTAGACGATATCGTCGCGGACCAGCAGCAGCGAACGGAAGTAGGGCTGGAGGGATCCCATCTGGTGCAGCAGGGGCAGCACTTCGGCGCAGGGGCGATCCAGGCTGGGGACCAGCCTTTGCGTGACGTCCTGTGCCCGCAGCAGGATGTTTTCCAGCTGCCGGCGCAGGACGCCGGCCGTGACGCTGGCTTCGCCGGCCAGTTGGCGTTGCGCTTCGTGCAGGACGATGGGGAGGACCAGCAGAAAAGGCAACGCTGCGGCGAACAGCGTGACCAGGATGGCGGCGATCCTGCGCCGAATCGATAGGCTGGTAGGCACGCGGGGGCTTCCTCGACCATGCCGACGGCCCGATTGGCAGCCGGCGCCGCGCTATGTCATCAGAATCCCGACTAAATGTAAATGACTGATAGTTCTATCAACTGTGGGAATTTTCGTCACGCGAGCCGCGCCCGGCTGGCGCGGGATCCGATGGCGCGCGGGGGGGCGGCCGCATCGTTATCGGGCCGCGGCCGGGCGCGTTTCGCGCGCAGTGGCGCCGCTCAGCGCCCGCCGGAAACATCCAGGAATGCCCCGGTCGAATAGGCGGCCTCCGGCGTGAAAAACCACAGGATGGCGCCAGCCACTTCCCCGGCCGTGCCGCCGCGCCGCAGCGGCACGCTGTTCTTGACGCGTTCGACACGCCCCGGCTCGCCGCCGCTGGCGTGGATTTCGGTATCGATGACACCCGGCCGCACCGCATTCACCCGTATGCCTTCGTCGGCGACTTCGCGCGCCAGGCCGATGGTCAGCGTATCGATTGCGCCCTTGGATGCGGCGTAGTCCACGTATTCCCCCGGCGAACCCAGGCGGGCCGCCATGGACGATACGTTGACGATGACGCCGCCCTGGCCGCCTTCCCGCGTGGACATGCGGCTGACCGCTTCTCGGCAGCAGGTGAAGACGGCCACCACATTCACTTCCAGGATGCGGCGCAGGCGGGCGGAGTCCATGTCGCGCACGCGCATTTGCTGTTCCAGGATGCCGGCGTTGTTGACCAGGCCATCCAGGCGGCCGAAATGCTCGTCGATCGTCGAGAACAGCGACTGGATCTGCGACTCGTCGGCCATGTCGGCCCGCACGGCAATGGCGCGGCCGCCCGCGGCCTCGATGCGGCCGACGACCTCGCCGGCGGCGGAGGCGTTTTCCTTGTAGTTCACGCAGACGGCGTAGCCGCGCTGCGCCGCCAGTATCGCGGTTGCGGCGCCGATGCCGCGGCTGGCACCGGTGACCAGCATGACTTTTTGCATGGGGGTGTCTCCGTGGAAGCAATGTAGCGACATCCTCGCCCAGCCGGCCCCGAAGGGCAATGCCGCGCCCGAATAGGGGCGCCGGGGCGAGGGCGCAGGCGGATTGTGCATGAATCTCGCATGCTTGTTCCGGGATGCAACCCGGGCACGGCGCCTGCGCCCGCGTCGAAACAGAACGCTACAACCATGGCGTGCATGCGCCCCACAAGAGTGTCAGGCTTCAGGCTTACGGGTTTTCCCCAGCGTGATGTACCCTTAGGGGTTTTCCCGAATCTCATGGATGCCGCATGGCCATGCCTTCCTCCTCCTGCCTGTCGCGTGTTCCCTTCGCCGCCGCGCCGAGCATCGCGGCCGGGCGTTCGCGTTTGTGGGAGCTGGATGCGCTGCGCGGCCTGATGCTGGTGCTGATGCTGTCCACGCATCTGCCCACCAACTTCGGCATCCCGAGCAGTCAGCCCCTGGGCTTCGTGTCGGCCGCCGAGGGCTTCGTCATGCTGTCCGCGTACATGGCCGGGCTGGTCTATACGCAGCGCTATCTGCGCCACGGTATCCCGTCCATGCAGCGCGCCTTCCTGAAGCGCGCGCTGGTGGTCTACGGTTGCCAGGCCGCCTCCCTGCTGTTTCTCTTCACCGTCATCGCCGGGCTGGGCATATCCTTGTCGCAGCCGGCGGTGCAGAACCTGATCTGGTTCTATCTGCAGCACCCGCTCACGGCCCTGCTGTCCAGCCTGGCACTGATCTACAACCCGCCCTTGCTGGACATCCTGCCGGTCTACGTGTTGTTCATGCTGGCCAGTCCTTTCGTGCTGACCTACGGCCTGCGCCACGGCTGGCGCGCCATATTGATCCTGAGCGGCGTGCTGTGGTTCGCGACGCAGTTCGAACTGTCGCGCTTCCTGTATGGCGGAGTCGTGGCGATGACCGGCCTGCCGGTGCCATTCAGCGAAACCGGTGCGTTCGAAACCTTCGGCTGGCAGTTGCTGTGGGTGTTCGGCCTGTGGCTGGGGTCGACGCACGCCCGCATACCGCCGGAAGAGCGGCGGCCGATCCCGTCGCCCGTGGTCTTCGGCGCGGCGGTGATCGCCGGCACTTTCTTTATCTGGCGCCATATTGCCGGCCTGGGCGCCTTCCCCGATGGAAACCCTTTCAATTTCCTGTTCGACAAATGGCACCTGGGCATCCTGCGCCTGTTGAACTTCATGTCGCTGGTGGTGCTGGCGATGCACTTCGGCGGCTGGCTGAAGGCGCGGCTGCCGCGCATAGGCTTGCTGGAAACCCTGGGCCGGGCATCGCTCTCGGTGTTCTGCGCCCACCTGGTCATCGTCCTGATGGTGCTTACCATCATCGGCGAGCCCTCCCCGGACCGCCCGCTCTGGCGGGACTTGCTGCTGTATTGCGGCAGCGTGCTGGCGCTTTACGTGGTGGCGCGATTGGTCGGGGACAACAAAGCGCGGCGGGCTGCCCCATCCGCGTCGCCGCGTCCGGCCCACCTTAATTCAGATGGGCCGTAATGACCCGCTTCCATAGCGCATAGCCCTGCGTGTTCAAGTGCAGCTGGTCGTCGCGGAAAAGTTCCGCGCGTGGCTGGCCGGCGGCATTCAGCATCGGCGTATAGATATCGATGAAGTCCGTGTTGCGGGTCTTCAGGGTGTAGTCGCGGATCAGTGCGTTGGCCTGCCGGATCGCCGGCATCAGCGCCGCGCGCGAGGGGCTGGGCTTGATGGAAATGTAGGCGATACGGGTTGCCGGCATGGTTTCGCGCACCCCGTCGACGAAAGCCGTGAACGCCTGCAGTACCTGTTCCGGCGTGCGGCCCTCGGCCAGATCGTTGTCGCCCGCATACACCAGGACCAGACGAGGCTTGTAGGGCTGCACCAGTTGGTGCAGATGGCGGGCGCAATCCAGCATTCGCGATCCGCCGAACCCGCGCTTGACCACCACGGGCAGGGACTGGAATTCCGTTTCCAGGCCGTTCCACAGGCGGATCGACGAACTGCCGACAAAAAGCACTCCGCCCGGTGTGGGCGGATGCGCCTGATCAGCGGGGGGGAACGCCGCCAGGCTTTCGGCCCAGCGGTCGTTCGCCGGGCTGACGGCGACGGCTGACCCGGTCACGGGCGCCGCATTCCCCTTGGGTGCCGCAGTTATTGCGGGTCCGGTACCCGGCGGCGCGGCCTGCGCGTGCGCCGCGGACGGCATGGTGCCGCCAGCCACCGCGACGGCGGCCATCAAGGCCGCCGCCAGCGAAGCGCAGGTACGTCGGAAAACCATCCGGATAGGTATTGTCTGTAGTCGGGAACAATTCAGCGCAATCATGCGGCCTTTCGCGGCGGGGATGTATTAGCGCTTCCCCGAACCGCCCCGCGGAACGGGATTTTGTGGCGCCGGCGCGACGTCTGCGCCAGGCTGGTGCCACCCCTTGCCGGCCGAGGCACCAGCGTCGGGCGCGTCCGGCGCACGATGTCGGCGCACGGTCCCCTTCGGAAGAACCGGCGGAAACGCCGGCCGCGCCGGGAAAGCGGGCCGCTGTTCTGCCTATCGAAATTGGCATGGGTTTTGCATTCCCTCCTTGGTAAGGAGAGTTGCATCCATGTCCCTGATTCCGCCTTCGGCCTCCACGCCGGTCCAATTGAGCATACGCGAGGTCCGCAAGTCCTTTCCCGGCAAGGGAGGCGCCGTGCAGGTGCTGGATGGCCTGAGCTTCGACATCTATGAGAAAGACTTCGTCAGCATCATCGGCCCCAGCGGCTGCGGCAAATCGACCATCTTCAACATCATCGCCGGCCTGCTGCAGGCCGACAGCGGCCAGTTGATCTATCGCGGCGAAGCCGTCTCCAGCATGCGCGGGCGGGTCGGCTACATGATGCAGAAGGACCTGCTGTTCCCGTGGCGCACCGTGCTGGAGAACGTGCTGCTGGGGTTGAAGATCCGCGGGGTCGCCGAACGGGAGGCCGTGGATACGGCACGCGAATACCTGTCTACCTTCGGCTTGTCCGGGTTCGAAAAAGCCTATCCGCAAACGTTGTCCGGCGGTATGCGCCAGCGGGTGGCGCTGATGCGCACGCTGATCATGGATCCCGACATCCTGCTGCTGGACGAACCGTTTTCCGCGCTGGACTACCAGACGCGGCTATATCTCGAAAGCGTCCTGCTCGAAGCCGTGGAGACTTTCCACAAGACCGTCATCCTGGTGACCCATGACGTGGACGAGGCGGTCGCGCTGTCGCGCCGCGTGGTCGCCCTCAGCGGCAGGCCGACGCGGGTAAAGAATGTGCACCACATCGATATCGAGCGCGGCAGTCCCGTCGAAGCGAGGGCCGACCGCCGCTTTTCGGAATACTTCCATACCCTGTGCGGCGAGCTGGATATCCAGACCCGGAAGAAGGCAGCCTGATCATGTCATCGATACCTCAACGTACCGGCGTGCCGGCACCCCAGGGCGGGACCGCGGCTTCCACGGCGACGCCACGCCACGCGATGGCCGGCTTGGCCGATGCATCGGCCAAGCCGCGCCGCCGCATATTCGATACGGCGGCGGGGCGCGGCCTGCTGCAGCTGCTGGCCGTGGTAGTTTTCTTCCTGGTATGGGAGGCCGGCGTCCGGGTGGGCTGGATATCCGAGTTCCTGATCGGCAAGCCCAGCGGCATCTGGGCGATCTTCATCAAGAGCGTGATGGATGGTTCGCTGTTGTGGGATACCGGCTTTACGCTGTTCGAGGCGCTGCTGGGCTTTGTCGCCGGCACGGCGGTCGGCTCGGTCCTGGGACTGGCCATGTGGTATTCGGTGTTCGTCGCGAGGCTGGTTGAGCCGTTCATCGTGGCGATCAATAGCGTGCCGAAGATCGCGCTCGCGCCGATCGTGCTGCTGTGGTTCGGTACGGGCCTGATTTCCAAGGTGGCGCTCGTCATATCGATGACCGCGGTGGTGGCGCTGATCGCGGCCTACCAGGCGGCGAAGGACGCCGACAAGGATCTGCAGGCGCTGCTGTATTCGATGGGCGGCAGCAAGCACCAGATCTTCTACGGCGTTATCGTGCCTTCCGCGCTGCCGGCCATCATCGCGAATTTCCGCATCAATATCGGCCTGGGCCTGGTGGGTGCGGTGGTCGGCGAATTCATTTCATCCAAGTATGGCCTCGGCCATCTCATTTACACCGCATCCAGCCTGTACGACCTGAACTCGGTGTGGGTCGGCCTGTTCGTGCTGATGCTGGTGGGCTTCCTGCTGTATCACGCGATCGATGCGCTGGAACGCAATCTCCTGCCGTGGAAGTCCGACGACGGCCGGCCGCATATCCAGGTGTAAAGCGATTCCCCCCCCGCGCGCCGCCAGGGGCGGCGCGCGTTCTTCACGTTGCCCCCTTCGGAGGTTGCAAGTCATGCGTTTTTCCAAGAGTCGCCTGGCCGGGCTGCTGGTCGCCGCGTCGCTGGCCATCGTGGCCGCTCCGGCATCGGCCCAGGTCAAGAAGGTTACGGTTTCGCAGGCGTTCCAGTCGATGCTGTACCTGCCTTTGTACGTCGCGATGGACCAGGGCTTTTTCAAGCAGCAGGGTCTGGAGGTAAACAAGGAGACCGCCGGCTCGCCGACGGCCGCGCTATCCGCGGTGCTGTCGGGCAGCGCGCAGTTTTCCGTGCACGGCCCCGAGTGGACCGCCATTGCCGCGTCCAAGGGCGCGAAGGTGGGCATTATCAGCAACGTGGTCAACGGCGCGGCCGTCTACATCGCCACTACGCCGGACTTTCACTTCGATGGCGTGAAAAGCCTGAAAGGCCAGAAGGTGGTGACCGGCCTGATGCCGACCACCAGCACGTCGCTGTTCATCAAGCTGTTGAAGGAAAACGGCATGAACGCGGACAAGGACGTCGACATGATCCAGGTGCAGACGGGTTCGGAAGCAGGTCCCTTCCTGGGCGGACAGGCGAAGGTCGCGGTGCTCTATGAGCCGGGGCTGGACCAGGTCGCCGCGCAGGGAATGAAGGTAGTGCTCGGCTTTCCCAAGCAGTACGGGCCCTACGCGTTTTCGTCGGTGACCGCGCGTTCCGACGTGGACCCGGATGCCGCGCAGCGCCTGGTCAATGGCATGGAGCTGGCCCTGCGCTTCATGCAGACCAACCATGACCAGACGGTCAAGATCGCCTTGAAAGAGTTCCCCACGCTGGACCCCAAGGTGGTGACCAATGCCGTGGACCGCATGCTGGCGGACAACGTTTATCCCAAGAGCGTCGAAACGACGGCCCAAGCATTCAAGACGGGTATGGATACGCAGATCGCCCTGGGCAACCTGAAGGCGCAGCCCGACTACGCGACCTTTGTCGTACCGACGTATGTGAAGAAAGCCCTCGCGCTGCCCCGATAGGCCGATGCCATGACGATGACCGCTCCCGCATTACCCGGCCTGCTGGAAGCCCTGCGCGGCTTCGAGGCCGGTACCCTGGACCGAGATGCCTACCTGCGCGCCTGCGCGGCGCGCGCCGACGAGTGCGAGCCCTGGCTCAAGGCCTTCGTCACGCGCGTGCCCACGTCCCAGTTAACGGCCGCCGCGGACGGCCCCCTGGCCGGGATCCCCGTCGGCGTGAAAGACATCATCGCCACGGCAGGGCTGCGCACCACCAACGGGTCGGCGATTTTCGCGGACCACGTGCCGGTGGAGGACGCGGCCATCGTCACCGCCATCAAGCGCCTGGGCGGCACGGTGTTCGGCAAGACCGTCACGACGGAGTTCGCGTTCCGCCATCCGGGGCCGACGGTCAACCCCTGGAACGCCGCGCATACGCCGGGCGGGTCGTCCAGCGGCTCCGCCGCCGCGGTGGCCGCCGGTATCGTTCCCCTGGCGCTGGGCACCCAAACGATGGGGTCCATCGTGCGGCCGGCGGCCTATTGCGGTGTCGTCGGCTTCAAGGCCAGTTTCGGCGCCGTGCCGCGCGAGGGTGTGCATCCGCTATCGGGTTCCCTCGATCATGTCGGTTTCATGGCGCGCAGCGTAGACGATGTGGCGTATGCCCTGGCGCTGCTGGGGGACCCCGGTTATGCACTGGCCGACGGCGCGGACCTGGCCGCGCTGCGCATCGGTCCCCAGCGCGGGCTCGCGCCTTTGCCCTCGCCGTCGCTCGCGCTGGTGTGCGCGCCGGACTGGCACAAGGTCGGCGCCGAGCAGAAGGCCGTGCTTGAACAGGCGGTCGCCAAACTGCGGCGCTCCGGCGCATCGGTCGTGGAGGTCGTCGTGCCCGAGATCGGCGCCCCCACGCTGGAGTCGCTGCGGCACATTCTGGGACGCGAGGCGCTGGATATCTATGGCGATCTCGTCGCGCGCTATCCCGAGCGCGCCAGCGCGCCGCTCAAGGGCCTGGTCGAGGAGTCCCGCGCGGTGACGCAGGCCGCCTACGTGGCCGCGCGGCGCACGCAGCGTGAACTGCGTGCGGCCTTGTCCACGCGACTGTCCGGCTACGACGCCGTCCTGACGGTTCCCGCCAGCGGCGAGGCGCCCGAAGGCCTGCATGACACCGGCGATGCATCCTGGTGCGCGCCCTGGACCTTCCTGGGGTTTCCCGCGCTGACGGTGCCGGCGGGACGATCCGCGCGCGGCTTGCCGCTCGGCGTGCAGGTGGTGGGCACATACGGGCGCGATGTGCCGGCCCTGCGCGTGGCCCGATGGATCGAGCTGGTGCTGGCGGACCAGGCTTGATCCGCCGGCCGGTTAGCGCGCTTCCGGCGGCAGCGGCAGCGGGTCGCCGGCGCCGGTGCGCTCCACGATGAGCCGGTAGTGCTGCGGGCTGCGGTGCTTGGCGAAATTGAAGACGTGCTGGCGGAAGGTCGTGCCCAGGTCCAGGTCGATCTGCGCCGTGATGACCTCGTCTTCCTCGCCGCTGGCGCGCGCCACGATTTCGCCGGACGGGGCCACGATCATGGAGCTGCCGATCATGTGGAATCCGTCTTCCGAGCCGCACTTGGCGGCGGCGCCGATCCACACCGCATTCTGGTAGGCGCTGGCCTGCAGCACGATTTCATGGTGGAAGGTGCGCAGGTGCACGGGCTCGGTCCAGTGGATATTCCAGGACGGCGTGTTGTAGCCCAGCACGATCAGTTCGGCGCTCTGCAAGGACATCGCGCGCCAGGTCTCGGGCCAGCGGCGGTCGTTGCAGATGCACATGCCGACATTGACGTCCTGCGTATTCCAGACGGGAAAGCCCAGATCGCCGACCTGGAAGAACTTCTTTTCCAGGTGCTGGAAGGGCGCGTCCGGCTTGTGGTCGTCATGGCCGGGCAGGTGTACCTTGCGGTACTTGCCGACGACCTTGGCTGCGCGGTCCACCAGGACCGCCGTGTTGAAGCGGCGCCCGTCCGGCGTCAGCTCGGCATAGCCCAGATAAAAGCCCACGCCCAGCTCGCGCGCGGCGTCGAACAGCGGCTGCACGTCGGCATTGGGCATGGCGCGCTCGAAATAGCGTTCCACCGCCTCTTCTTCCGTCATCCAATAACGGGGGAAGAAAGTGGTCAGGGCCAGTTCGGGAAAGACCACGAAAGTCGCCTGGCGCGCTGCGGCCTCGCGCAGCATGTCGACCAGCCGCTTGACGACGGCCTGGCGCGAGTCGGCCAGGTGGACCGGGCCCATTTGGGCGACGGCCAATCCGAACTTGCGGGCGCGGGATGTCTGGGACATGGGGAAGGGCTCCGGAAAAGAGGGGGGTGGACGCGAAGTCCGGCGGCCGGCCCCCGCGCATGATCCTGCTGCGATTCAGACGCAATGCGCGCATGATGCGCGAAGGCGTCCGCCGACGGAACCCGGGCGATGGTGCGCCCGTTTGCGGCGCAGCATCGGCATCGTCCTTGCAAGTCGCTGATATGCAAGGACTTTGTCCGGCCGGAGCTGTGGCCTGCCGGGCCCGGACATAACGTGGCCTTATAGGCGCCGCACAAATCTCGATGGCATCGCGGCGGCGCGCGGGTCTATTCGCTGCGCTGGTAGCGCTGGTCCGGGCCGGAGTGATAGTGCGTGACGCGGTCGCCGCGCGGGCCGAAGTAGACGTACATGACGGAATGCCAGCGCCCGTCCAGGACGTAGTAGTACGACCAGACCACCTCATGCTTGTCGCCCAGGCCGACCGCGCCGATCCTGGCGGGCGGACCGAATTCGCAGCGCACCTCGGCGGGCGTCCAATCGCCCTGGCGCAGCCGCTCGAAGTGTTCGGGCGACATCAGGTCTTGCATGCGCACCGCGCGTCCCTGTGCGTCCAGGTCGGTGCCCCAGGCGTTGCTGCCGGAAGGCAATTGCGACCAGACCACCCGCCGGGTGCCGTCGGGGCGGGTGCAGGTATAGGTGGGGACGCCATAGCGGGATTGCATATCGGCCAGTGGCATGCCGGGTGGCGTGTCGGCGATATTGGCGCAGCCGGCCAGCAGGCCGGCGATAAACAGAGCGGCGGCGCGGGTGCGCCGGCATGGGCGGATCATGGCGGTTTCCTGCGGATTGCCCAAGGGGCGATGGCCAGCCCGGCGCGGGCCCCGCCTGTATGGCTACGGCGGGCCGCGCCGGGCCGGCGGATCGAGCTTAACGCCGGGACGCCCCGTCTTTCCAGCCGTTTTTCGCTTCATCGGGATTGCGCCAGCCAGACGCAGGCATGCAGGGCCAGCCCGATCAACCCGCCCACCACCATGCCATTGAAGCGGATGTACTGCAGGTCGCGGCCTATGCTGAGCTCCAGTTCGTCGACGAATTGGCGTTCGTCCCAGTTGCGGACGGTCTGCGAGATGTGGTCCGTGATGCCCTGGCGCAAACCGGCAGCCAGGCGTTCCGCGCCGGCCAGCACATGCTGGTTGATCGCATCGCGCAGCGCCGGGTCCGAGCCCAAATTGCGGCCCAGGGCCGTGAGTGTGCTCGACAGATGCCTGCCCAGGGCCGAATCGCTGCTGGCCAGGTCGCGCCGCAGGGCATCGCGCACCTCGTCCCAGATGCCCTGTACGTACTCGCGCACTTGCTCGTGCGCGATGACGTTTTCCTTGACCTGCGCCACCTGGCGTTGCAGGTCCGGATCGTCGCGCAACCGCGCCATATAGCCGCCCAGCCAAATCTCGTAGTCGCGCCGCAGCGGGTGATCGGGCTGCGCCAGTACATCGTGCAACTCGTCCAGCAGCGCCCGCGCCAGGCGGTCGGCCAACGTGTCGGCGATGTCGTCCACCGGTTTGACCAGGTTCAGCGCCTTGGCCATGCGCGGCCATTCCTTGCGCGCGTATTTCACCATCACGGCCGCCGCGCGCTCCTTCATCTGTTCGCCCTGCAGGTAGGTGGCCAGGCGCTTCAGCGCTTCATCCAGCAAGGCATGATGGCGTCCGTCGCGCGCCAGCAGGTCGAAGAGCTCGCCCGCGGTCTGTGCCGCATTCCATTCGCGCAGCCGCCGCACGACGAAGCCGTGTATGCCTTCGCGCACCGCCTGTTCGTCCATCAGGTCCATCGCGCGCAGGGCCCACGCGCGGGCCGTGCCCGCCACTACCTGGGCCTGGCGGGGATCGCTCAGCCACTGGCCCAGGCGCGCGGCCGGATCGAACACGCGCAGGCGTTCCAGCAGCGAAACCGGGTCCAGGAAGTGATCGCGCACGAATACCGCCAGGTTGTCCGCGATGCGGGCCTTGTTGGAAGGAATGATGGCGGTGTGCGGAATCGGCAGGCCCAGCGGCCGGCGAAACAGCGCCACCACCGCGAACCAGTCCGCCAGCGCGCCTATCGTCGCCGCTTCGCAGAAGGCGCGCACCCATGCCCACGTGCCTTGGGCCCCCATCGCGTAGCTGACGGCCACGCCGGCCAGTGTCGCGGCCAGCGATGCGAGGGCCAGGGTTTTCATGCGGCGCAGGGATGTCCGGCGGGAATCGGCAGGCAACGACGGGTCTCCGGGGCGGGAAGGGGTGTTTGGGTCGGGCGGCAATGCGGTTAGTATCTCTCAGGATGGGCAATGCCCCATCGCCATGGGCAAGCGCCGGTCCCGCGCCGCTTCAGGCAGTACGCCAACGGCGCGGCGGCATCAAAGGAGATAACGCATGAAAGTCGCGGTCATGGGCGCCGGCGCGGTCGGTTGCTACTTCGGGGCCATGCTGGCCCGCGCCGGCCACGAGGTGACACTGATCGGCCGTCCTGTCCATGTCGAGGCCGTCCGCGCCAAGGGCCTGTTCCTGGATACCCGGGCCTTCCAGGCCCATGTGCCCATGAAGGCCGATACCGCGCCCGAGGCCGCTGGCGGTGCCGATGTGGTCCTTTTCTGCGTCAAGTCCGCCGACACCGAAACCGCCGGGCGGGCGCTGGCGCCTTATCTCGGCCGCGACGCGCTGGTGCTGAGCCTGCAGAACGGGGTGGACAACGCGCAGCGTCTGCAGGCCATCCTGCCGCAGACAGTGGTCCCCGCCGTCGTGTACGTCGCCACCGAGATGGCCGGCCCCGGGCACGTCAGGCACCATGGACGCGGCGAGCTGGTCATCGGCAGCTCCGGTGCCAGCCGGCGCTTCGCCGACGAATGCGCGGCCGCCGGTGTGCCGGTCGATATCTCGGATAACGTCATCGGCGCGCTCTGGGCCAAGCTGATCGTCAATTGCGCCTACAACGCCCTGTCGGCCATTGCCCGCATGCCCTACGGGGACCTGTACCAGGGCGAGGGCGTGCAGCAAGTCATGCGCGACGTCGTGCACGAATGCCTGGCCGTGGCCCAGGCCGAAGGTGTCGAGGTTCCGGGCGACAGCTGGGCCGCCGTGTTGAAGATCGTCGAAACCATGCCGACCCAGTTCTCGTCGACCGCGCAGGACATGGCGCGCGGCAAGCCGACGGAAATCGACTATCTGAACGGCTACATCGAACGCAAAGGGCGCGAGCGGGCGATCGCCACACCGGTCAACCGCACGCTGCATGCCCTGGTCAAGCTGCTGGAACGCCGGGCGGCATCCTAGGGCCTGTTAACAGGCCCTAGCGCTATCGGCACGAAAACCGACCTTCGCGAGGCCCGGGTTTTCGCGCAGTCGTTCCCGTGGGTCAGGCAAACAACCGGGCGGCGGTGCGCGCCACCAGGGCGCCCTGGTGGCGGGCGCCTTCCAGGTCGATGGGGCCCGGCTGGCGGGAACCGTCGCCGCCGGCGATCGTCGTCGCCCCGTACGGAGCGCCGCCGACGATCTGCTCGGCATTCATCTGGCCCTGGTAGCTATAGGGCAGGCCCACGATGACCATGCCGAAGTGCAGCAGGTTGGTGATGATGGAGAACAACGTCGTTTCCTGGCCGCCGTGCTGCGTCGCGGTCGAAGCGAAGGCGGCGCCCACCTTGCCGTTCAGCGCCCCACGCGCCCACAGGCCGCCGGTCTGGTCCAGGAAGGACGCCATCTGCGACGACATCCGGCCGTAGCGCGTACCCGTGCCTATCACGATCGCGTCGTAGCCTTCCAGTTCCTCCACGGCGGCCACGGGAGCTTGCTGGTCCAGCTTGAAATGCGCCGCCTTGGCGATGCTTTCCGGGACCGTTTCGGGCACGCGCTTGACGTCGACCTGGGCGCCTTCGCCGCGTGCGCCTTCCGCGATGGCATACGCCATCTGCTCGGTATGTCCGTAAGAGGAATAGTAGAGAACGAGAACCTTGGCCATCGCTTATCCTTGCCGTTGATCGATGATGCGGCGGCCGGGAAGGTCCACCGTTACGCCAAGGTTAAAAGGCCCGGTCTCTATAGAGAAGCCTATATGTTTCGATGGAATCCATCTGTCGGGGCGATGGGTGGGGCGCGACGGACGCGTACCCGCTCCGGCGGAGCGCGCCCTGCCGCAGTCCCGCACGGCGGGGCGGCGTATCCGCATTGACGCAGGCGCCGCCCGCCCCCCCGCGCTACCGTGCTACCGCGCGCCGGCGCAGCGCGCCCGCGCGGCGTCCAGGCTGACGGCGGCGGCCCGCAGCCGCGCCGCCTGCTGGTCGCTGGCCCGCGGCAGGGTGCCGGAAGCGAAGGCCAGCACCACGTTGTCCGGCATGGTGGCCGCATAAGTCTGGCCGACGCAGGAACAATAGCTTTCCCAGTCGCCCGACGCCCGGGGCGCATAAGGATCCAGCTGGGGTTTGCGCTGCAGCAGCGAGCGGCATTGCTGCACATTGGCCGGCACCAGTTTCTGCCGCATGGCGGCCAGGCCGGCCGATGCCGGCGTAGCGGCGCGGGAATCGGCCGGCCAGCCCAGCACCGCGCCGGCCAGCACGCAGCCGCCCAGGCCGGCAAGCAGGCGGAGAAAGCCCTTGGAGATCCGGCGGTAGGGATCGCCGGCGGGGATATGGCTGAGCATCGTGGTCATGACTCACCGTGCGAAAACGCCCGCGGGGATGGCGGGTATCGCTATTGTCGGGAGCCGGGGCCATGCAACAAACCGCAAACAAGCCGGCATATGGGCCGCTGATCGGCCTTAAGCGCCGCGGTCGTCGCGCTGTAATAAATCGCGCGGACAAGAGCAAGGAGACAAGAATGTTCGGTTTCATCACGGGCGCGCTGCCCGGTACGCGGCGGCATGGCGTCGCCGACGCTGGAGAGCTCTCGGCGCTGCACCGCTCGCACGCCGTGATCGAGTTCGATCTGCAAGGCAATATCCTGCGCGCGAACGACAATTTCCTGTCGCTGTTCGGCTATGAAGCCGAAGAAGTGCTGGGCCGTCATCACAGCATGTTCATCGATCCCGCCGAAAGCGGCGCGCCCGCCTATGCGGCGTTCTGGCAGCGGCTCGCCGACGGGACATTCCAAAGCGGCCGCTACCGGCGCTACGCGCGCGACGGCAGCGCGATCTGGCTGCAGGCCAGCTATACACCGGTCCTCGATCGCCATGGCCGTCCCGTCAAGGTGGTGAAGATCGCCACGGACATCAGCGCCGAACAGCGCCGCGCCGACGATGCGGCGGGGCAACTGGCCGCGATTGCGAAGGTGCAGGCCATCATCGAGTTCGAGCTGGACGGCACCATCATCCGCGCGAACCGCCTTTTCCTGGATGCGCTGGGCTACGACGAGGACGAAGTGGTGGGCCGGCACCACAGCATGTTCGTCATGCCCGAGGAAAGGCAGTCGCCCGCCTACCAGGAATTCTGGCGCCGCCTGGGCGCCGGGATGAACGACACCGGCCGCTATCTGCGCCTCGGCAAGGGCGGTCGCGAGGTGTGGATCGAAGCCAGCTACAACCCTATCCTGGACGCCGCGGGCCGGCCCTTCAAGGTGGTCAAGTTCGCCACCGATATCACCCGCCGCTTCCTCGCCGCCCGGCAGCTGGGCGAAGCGGTGGAGGGCCTGACCGAAAACGCCGGGCGTGCCTCCCAGGCCAATACGCTGGCGGTGGAGGCCGTCGGCATCGCGGAGGCCGGCGGCCGCACGGTAAGCGACGTGGTGCGGACCATGGGCGCCATCACCGATAGTTCGCGTCGTATCGCCGACATCATCGGCGTGATGGATGGCGTGGCGTTCCAGACCAACATCCTGGCCCTGAACGCCGCGGTGGAAGCTGCTCGTGCGGGCAGCCATGGCAAGGGCTTCGCCGTCGTGGCGGCGGAAGTCCGCAATCTCGCGCAGAACAGCGCCTCCGCGGCCAAGGAAATCAAGGCGCTGATCCAGGCATCGGTCCAGCAGATCGAACAGGGCGCGGCGCTGGTGCAGGCGGCGGGCGGCACAATGGAGGACATCGTCGCCTCGTCGCGGCGCGTCACCGGCATCATGGCCGAGGTCGTGGACGCATCCCTGGCGCAGTCGCGCACCCTGGGCGCGGTGACGGACACCCTGACCGAGTAATCGCATCGATCATGCACTCCCGTCGTGGGCGGCGGATACAATGCCCACACGCCACCGCACGGGGCCAGGGAGACTGCCATGTCGTATATGTTGCTTATCGTCGAACCGCGCGGACAGCGCGCGCAGCGTACCGAGACCGAAGGCCGCCAGGTCTACGACCAGATGCGCCGCTTCGCCGAAGACCTGCAATCGCGCGGCAAGCTGCTTGCCTGCGATTCGCTTGCCGGCGACGACGAAGGCACGCGGATCCAGGTGCGCGAAGGACGCGCGCGCCTGACCGACGGCCCCTTCGCCGAGGCCAAGGAAATGGTCGGCGGGTTTTTCCTGCTGGATTGCCAGACCCGCGAGGAAGCGCTGGCCATCGCCGCCGAATGTCCCGCCGCCGCCTGGAGTACCGTCGAAGTCCGCCGCGTCGCGCCCTGCTACGAATAACAGGCCCCGCCGTGCCGGACATCGCCCCTGTGCAGGGGTTTTCCCGCAAGCTTCCTCCTCCCTGTCGAAAGCATGCCCCGATGCCCGTCGTACAGGGGCGGACCGGCACGCGGCCGGGCCGCGCGGCGATGGGAGGCACTTATGCGATTTCCGGCCGTGCAACGCTGCCCCCTGGCGGCACGGGTATGCGATGAGCCCGCTATCCACGCATGCCGCCATCGATGCGGTATGGCGCGCGGAAGCCGCGAAAGTCATCGCCGGTGTCGCCCGGCTGGTGCGGGATGTGGGCCTTGCCGAAGACTTCGCCCAGGATGCGCTGGTCGCGGCGCTCGAACATTGGCCGCGTACCGGCGTGCCGGATAATCCGGGGGCGTGGCTGATGACGACGGCGAAGCACCGCGCCCTGGACCGCCTGCGGCAGGATGCTCTGCGCGCGCGCAAGCAGGACCAGTTGGTGCAGGATATGGATGCCCTGGAAACCGGCGTGGAGCCCGACTTCGTCGACGCGCTGGACGCGGCGCGCCAGGACGATATCGGCGACGACCTGCTGCGCCTGATCTTTACCGCCTGCCATCCGGTGCTTTCCATGGACGCCCGCGTGGCCCTGACCTTGCGCCTGCTGTGCGGCTTGACCACCGATGAAATCGCGCGTGCCTTCCTGGTGGGCGAACCCACCATCGCGCAGCGCATCGTGCGCGCCAAGCGCACCTTGTCCAAGGCGGCGGTTCCCTTCGAAGTGCCGCCGGCGCATCTGCGCGCGCAACGGCTGGCCGCGGTGCTGGAAGTGATCTATCTGGTCTTCAACGAAGGCTATGCCGCGACCGCGGGCGACGACTGGATGCGGCCGGCCTTGTGCCGCGAGGCCATCCGGCTGGGCGGCGTGCTGGCCGGGCTTGCGCCGGACGAGAGCGAAGTGCATGGCCTGGTGGCCTTGATGGAATTGCAGGCATCGCGCCTGCCCGCGCGGGTGGATGCGCACGGCGCGCCGGTATTGCTGGGAGACCAGGATCGTGGGCGCTGGGACCATGAACAGATCCGCCGGGGGCTGGATGCGCTGGTGCGTGCCGAAGCGCTGGGCGGGCAGGGGCCCTATGCGTTGCAGGCGGCCCTGGCGGCCTGCCATGCGCGCGCGTCGACGGCCGCGCAGACCGATTGGGCGCGCATCGTGGCCCTGTACGACGTGCTGATGCGGGTCGCGCCATCGCCGGTGGTCGCCTTGAATCGCACCGTTGCGGTAGGCATGGCGCAAGGACCGGCCGCCGCCTTGCCGCTGGTGGAGGCGCTGGGCGAGGAGCCCGCGCTGCGCCAGTATCCCTGGCTGCGCAGTGTGCGCGGCGACCTGTTGGCGCGTCTGGGGGATAAGGCACGGGCGCGCGCGGCGTTCGAAGAGGCCGCCGCCCTGACACGCAATACGCGCGATCGCGACATGCTGCTGGCGCGGGCGCGCGCGCTCGATGAGGGCGGCTAGGCGTCGACGACACCCCGGAAAAACGACGGCCGCGCGAGGCGGCCGTGCGGGTGCGCGTCCAGCCGGCAGGCCGGCTGGCGTGGCGGCGGCTCAGTGGCCGGTGGAGTCGCCGCGGCGGCTGGTCTCGAACAGGAACCAGGTGCGCTGCTCGGTCTCGTCGATCCAGTTTTCGATCAGGCTGGCGGTGGCGATGTCGCGGTGCTCGTCGCACAGATCGTGCACTTCGCGCATGAACGCCGTCAGGCTCTTGTTGTCGTCCTGCAGCTCGGCCAGCATGTCCAGGGGCTGCACGTAGTCCGCATCGTTGTCCAGCAGGCGCTGCGTGCGGGCGATGTGGCCGATGGACTTCAGCGTCGGGCCACCCAGCTTGCGGATACGTTCGGCGATCATGTCCGTCATCGCGAAGATTTCCGTGGCCTGGTCGTCCAGCAGCAGATGGTAGTCGCGGAAGTGCGGGCCGCTGACATGCCAATGGAAATTCTTGGTTTTCAGATAGAGCGCGAAGACGTCCGCCAGTAGGCGGTTCAGCGCGCCGCCGATGTCGCGCGTCCCTTCGGAGGAGAGGTCCGACGGGGTCGCCAAAGGCGCCATGCGACGCTTTTCGAGACTGCTTTTCTTGGCGGAGTTCTTGGGAGTGCTTGCGGGTTTCTTCATGGATATCACCTGGGAGAAGCCGTCTTGGGAAGGCCCCATCCGGTTGGATGGGTCAAGCGGCAGTCTAGCTCAGGTTTCGCTGCCGGAGGGCGCCGCCTTGCGTGCGCGCCTCGGACGTGCGGCCGTCTTGCGCGCGGTTCGCGGCCTGGACGCCGGGGCATCGGCGGGCGCGTCGTCGTGGATCGCCACGGCGGGCGCCGCTTGCGGCGTATCGGGTGCGAAGGCGGGCAAGGGAGCGTCCATGGCCGAGGCGGGAGGCGGGGTATCCGTGGTCCGCGCGCGCGAACGTCTGGATGCGGCCGATGTCCTGCCGCCCTTGGTTGCCTTCGCGGCGGGTGCCTCGGCGGTAAAGGGCGATTCCGGCGACGCTTGCGCATCGCGCGATGCCTCGAAGGGAATCTCGAAGGGCAATTCCTGCGGTGCTTCATACGAGGCTTCGTGCGGTGCCTGGCGGGTCGCTTCCCGCGTCGCGCCGTGCACCGTTTCGTATGGCGCTTCGTAGCCGGAGGATTGTGGGGTGGCGGCCTGCGCGCCCTCCTGCGGCGCGGCCGGAGCCGTCGTCGCGCCGGAGCGGGAGCGGCGGCGGCCGCCCCGCTTGGGCTTGTCCTGCGGTCCTTGCGCGCCAGCCTCTCCGGGCGCTGGCGCGGACGGCGCGCCGCCGGCGTCCAGGGCCTGTGGCTGCGGCGATCGTGTATCGCGCGTTCCCGCCTGAACCTGTGGCGTGGGGGATGCCTGTTCCCCCACGACCGCGGTCGACCGATAGACATAGGTGCCGGACTTCTCATCGCGGCCCACTTCCAGCAGGCCGCGCGCCTGGGCTTCTTCCAGCAGGTTGCCGAACGCGCGGAAGCCGTAGTACGACTCGTTGAAGTCGGGCTTGCGGCGCTTGATGGCATCCTTCAGCGCCGAGGCCCATATCTTGCCGCTGTCGCCGCGCTCGGCCACCAGGGCGTCGAAGGTCTCGACCGCGATATCGATGGCCTGGCTCTTGCGGGCGTCGGTATCTTCCTTGCGCTTGCGGTCATCGCCGCCGCGCCGTGCGCCTGCACCGCCGTCACGGCCGGCGGCGCGCGCCGACGATCGCGCGTTTTCGCGCACCAGATCGTCGTAGAAGATGAACTCGTCGCAGTTGGCAATCAGCAGATCGGAGGTGGAATGCTTCACGCCGACACCGATGACGTGCTTGGCGTTTTCGCGCAGTTTCGAGACCAGCGGCGAGAAATCCGAGTCCCCGCTGATGATCACGAAGGTATTGACGTGCGATTTGGTATAGCAAAGGTCCAGGGCGTCGACCACGAGGCGGATGTCGGCTGAATTCTTGCCCGACTGGCGAACGTGCGGAATTTCGATGAGTTCGAAATTCGCTTCGTGCATCGGCGCCTTGAAGGCCTTGTAGCGATCCCAGTCGCAATAGGCCTTCTTGATAACGATGCTGCCTTTCAGCAGCAGCCGTTCCAGCACGAGGCGGATGTCGAATTTTTCGTAGTTGGCGTCGCGCACGCCTAGCGCGACGTTTTCGAAGTCGCAGAACAGCGCCATGCTGACGTTGTCGTGGGAAGAAATCATCAAGACTCCATTGAATTCGTAGAGGTCATCCCCTGGGGGATGGGCCGGCCTATTGGCCGAATGCCAGACGCAGCGCGTGTTCGCGGATGTCGGCCGGCCAGGATGCCATCTGCCGCGACATGGCGCGGGCGTCGTCGGCGAACAGCGCGCGCGCCGCCTCCTCGAAGCCTTCCATATCGCCGGCCATGGCGGACATGAACCGGTATGCCGCTTCCCGCATGGTGCGTTCCCGCGCTCGGCGGTCGCGCATACCGGCTTCCACCAGCTTGCGCAAGGCCACCGAAGCGCCGCCGGGTTGCGTATTCAGCCATTCCCAGTGGCGCGGCAGCAGCGTGACCTCGCGCGCGATCACGCCCAGGCGCGGCCGGCCGCGACCGCGCGGGGTGCGCGAAGCCGTGGCGTGGGTGGCGGCAAGGGCCCCGGCAACGGGCTCCTGCGCCGGCGCGTCCGTCATCGGCTCCGCCGTCGCGGCTTCGCTGGGGGCCTGCGCGCGTGCGGGTCGCGGCAGCCGGGCCAGCACATCGTCGCGGCTGCCGCGCGTATCGATATCCACCACATGGCCCGTGGTGTCGTCGAAAGTCAGGACGTTGCCGGGCAGGCCGGAGGGCGCGTCTTCCAGCGCCGCCTTCACGGCCAGCGCGACATCGGCAAGGGAACCGGCCGCGAGGCGCCGGTGGCCGGCGAAGGCGGTGCAGGGAGTCTGTACGTTCAGTGTCATGGCGGAGCGGACGGGCCGGCCAGTGCAGGCGGGGCGCGCGGCGGGGGAGGGCTAAGATTGGTGAATATTACCCGGATTAAATTGATGCGTCCACGACATTCGCATGCGTGCGAATCGCGCGAGGTCCGGCGGCGGGCGCGCATGGAAACCGGCTGAAACGAAGCGGTGAGGGCGGGCATGGAATTCGCTCGCCAGAAGGTCATCTAAATGGTTAGAGTGGATGACTACTCCCGGCGGTGTACCGGCGGGAGGCCTGGAGCAGCAAATGAAAAGCTTGACCTTACGAACCGCGGTCGCGGCCTTGGCCCTGGCCACCGCGGCGGGCGTCGCATCGCCGGCCATGGCCCATGGTTATTACCATGGCGGAGGCTGGCATGGCGGAGGGTGGCATGGCTCATCCGCCGGCTGGTGGGTCGGCGGCGCGCTGGCACTTGGCGCCGCGGGCGCCATCATCGCCGCGAATTCCGGCCCCGCCGTGGTCTACACCGCCCCGGTGTATGCCGCGCCGCCGGTGGTGTATGGCGCGCCGGTGTATCCGGCACCGGTCTACGCGCCTCCGCCGGTGGCCTACGCCGCGCCTCCTGTGTACACGCCGCCGCCCCCAGCGCCCTCCGGGAATCTGATCGCCTATCCCGCGCGCGGTCAGAGCCAGGCCCAGCAAACCCGCGACCGTAGCGAATGCCAGGGTTGGGCGATGAACCAGAGCGGCTACGACCCGGCGCATCCGAACCAATGGACCACCGGTGTGATGGTGGATTCCTATAACCGCGCCATGTCCGCCTGCATGACGGGGCGCGGCTACTCCGTCAGTTGACGCGGCGCGCGCACGCGGCCGCGCGCCGTCATTCCACCTTGCCGATCTTGCGCACGGCCTCGGTCATCTTCGCGGCATCCGCGTCCCAGTATTCCTGGAATTGCGGCGCGTCCAGGTAAAGCACCGGGCTGCCCGCCTGCTGGATGGTGTCGCGTACTTTCGGGTCCCGCGCGGCCGCTTCGGCCGCCGCGCGCAGCTTGCGCACGATCGGCTCGGGCGTGGCTGCCGGCACGAAAAGCCCGGACCATTGCGCAAACGTGACGTCATAGCCCAATTCCTTCAAGGTGGGCACGTCGGGCAGCGCAGCCAGCCGGCTGTCTCCCCAGGTGGCCAGCGCCCTGACCTTGCCTGCCTGGATGTATTGCAGCACCGATGCGGGGCCGGTCGATAACGCCTGCACCTGTCCGCCCAGCAGCGCCACGATGGCCGGCCCGGCGCCCCCATAGGGCACGTGCAGCACCTTGATTCCCGCCGCGCTGCGCAGCATCTCCATGGGGACGTGCATGGTGCCGTAGTTGCCTGACGATCCATAGGACAACGGCGTGGCGTCGGGCCGGCGCAGATCGTCGATGAACTCCCGCGCGGTTTTCCACGGGCTATCGGCCCTGACGACCAGGACGGTGGGGTCGGCGGTAAACCGCGCGATGGGCTTGAACTGCTTCAGTTGGTACATGGGCGCACGGCCCAGGATGCGGTCGGCTTCGGGAATGATGGAGATCGACGACAGCGCCATCAGCACGGTATAGCCGTCGGGCTCGGCCCGCGCCACCACGCCCATGCCGAGTCCGCCACCGGCGCCCGCGCGGTTTTCCACCACGACCGATTGCTTCAGGATGCGGCTCATCGCATCCGCGACCGGGCGCGCGACGGTATCGGCGACGCCGCCGGGTGGAAACGGCACGATCATGGTGATGGGTTTGGTGGGCCAGTTGTCCTGCGCGTGGCAAACCGTGGCGGCGCACAGCGCCAATGCGGCGACGGCCGCCTTGAACGTCGATCCCATTTGTCTTCTCCGATGTGTTGTTGTGTTTCTGCCGCCAAGTCTATCGCTTGCCGCGGCATTGCGGAACGCGGTAAAGCCCTTAAGCCAGCCGTCAGCAAATTCGCGCGCGACATGTCCGCCCCTCCTGGCGCGGTGTCATCCATAGCGCGATTGCATCAATGCCATAGCGCTAATTGTCTTTCGCGGGAACCATGCATCCCCTATCCTGTCCATCAATCAATACCGGACAACGATGTGCCGGTACGAACGGATTCAGGAGTAGCGATATGAACGAACTTTTCAAAGGGCTGATCGGAGCCGAATTGACCTTGCTGGGCGTTTCCAACCAGGCCCTGCCGCAAAGTGTCGCGTCCGAACCGAAGCGGGTTCTGCCGCGGATCGATGCGCGTGGCGCGACCGCGGCGCAGACGGTCGTTCAGGAAAACGACAGGCCGGCCGGCGACAAGCCCGAAGTGGAATTCCACGAAAACCACTATCGCATCGCCGCCGGCTGAACGACCCGCGAGTCCGCGCGTGCCGGGTCGCGCGGCGCGGGCTCAGCGCCGTGGTCCCGTCATGATGGGGCGCGCCGGCGTCTTTTCCAGGGCGGTGGCATCGGGCACTTCGATACGCAGATCGGTGCGTGCCCGCCCCACGCAGGGCAGGATCCAGCCCTCTTCCATTTCTTCCGCCGTCAGGCCCGGTCTACCGCCGGGATAGGCGACTTCCCCCTCGATCAGAAAACACATGCAAGTCCGGCAGGTGCCGTTGCGGCATGAGGCCGGCAGGCGGATATCCGCACGCGCGGCAGCCGCCACCAGGCCCTCGTCCGCGCCGGCGCCGAATCGCCAGTCCGCCGGGACCAGCGTCACGATATAGGAAGGGCCGGGCTCGTTCGTCATGGGCCGATTCTAGGGTAAATGGACCCGGGCCCGCGCTCGCGCTACACTTTGGATTCCTGTTGGTTATGAATTGCATAACTGGAATTCATGGATTTCTCGCTCCGCGATCTTTCGTACTTCCTGGCCGTCGTTGCGCACGGGCACCTGGGACGCGCGGCATCGGCCTGCGCGGTCACCCAGCCCGCCCTGTCCAAATCGCTCCGGCGCCTGGAAGACGAAACCGGCCTGGCCCTGTTCGACAGGGGCGCGCGCGCCATACGTCCCACCTCGGCCGGCCTGGCCTTCGCGGAGCACGCGCGCAAGCTCGTCAACCAGTACGAGGACGCGGTCCGCCATGCCGAAGACCTGCGCGCAGGCGACAGCGGCCTGTTGCGCCTGGGCGCGACGGCCGCGACCATGGACACCGTGGTCATGCCGGCGCTCCAGGTCTTGTTGCCCGAGCGGCCCGGCCTGCGGGTGACCCTGACCCTGGGGCTGTCCGACGAGCTGCCGGACCTGGTCGAGCGCGGCGATCTGGATCTGGCCGTCGCGCCATCGGACGGGACGCGCGGCGGTGTGCTGCGCCAGGACGCGATGGGCCACGACGTGTTGCGACTGGTCGCCGGCCGCCGCAATCCCTTGTTCCGGCGAGGCGCCATCGCGCTGGCGGATCTTGCGGACCAGCGCTGGATACTTCCCAAGCGGACGTCGGTGGCGCGCCAGCGCCTGGACGCGTCTTTCGCACGCGCGGAGCAGCCGCTGCCGCGCACCGTGCTGGAGGTCGATTTCATTTCGGCCGGCGTGTTGAAGCTGGTGGCCGGGACCGACCTGCTGACGGTCGCGCCGGCGTCATTGCTGGAAGACACCGCCGAGACCGGCGTGGCGGCGCTGCCCGTCGACGCCGCGCTGCCGCTGAAGCGCGATATCTCGCTGCTTAGCCGGCGACAGGCGGTATGGTCGCCGATGATGAAGGCGTTCCGGGCCGTGCTGAGGAACAGGTCGTGAATCGAATACGGCGCCGGGCGACGCCGCGGGATGGACAAATGAGAAAAGGGAAAGAGACATGGCGACGCACTTCCTCGACAAAGTAGACAGGGAAGGGCGCAGCGTCGCCGATTATCTGCGCGGCATCGCCCTGGCGATCGCCATGGGCATTCTCGGCGCGCTGGCCGCGCACGTATTCCGCTGGTGCCTGGAACACGCATCGGCGCGGCTGTTCGGCACGGATGCGGACATCACCGAAATCTTCGGCGGGCTGCCCTGGTACGCGCGCGTCGCCATTCCCACGATCGGGGGCGCCATTGCGGCGCTGTTCCTGGCGCAGGCGCAGCGCCGCGAGAAGCGCGCGGGCGCGGTGTCCGAATACCTTGAAACCATAGACGGCAAGATGGCGCAGATCCCCGTGCTGCCGTCCGTGCTGCGCTGCGTATCCTCGTTCTTTTCGATTGTCTCCGGCGGGTCCATCGGCAAGGAAGGCGCCATGGTGCAACTGTCGGCGACCGCCGGCTCCGCCTTTTGCATGCGGCTGCTGCCCAGGGTGCGCGGCGCGGATTTCCGCCTCGCCGTGGCGATGGCCGCCACCGGGGGCCTGACCGCGGTGTATCACACGCCGCTTGCCGCGGCCATCTTCGTCGCGGAGATCGCCTTCGGCTCGCTCGAGCTGCGGCGCATCGGCTATCTGTTCACCGCGGCGGTCGCGTCGACGTGGATGACCAGCGTCATGGGGCAGTTCAATCCCTTGTATGACCTGCCGTCCTATCGCTTCGACGTGACCGGAAGCGCCGTGCTGGCCGTCGTCGCGCTGGGGCTGTCCGCCGGCGCGGTGGGATCGGCATTCCTGTGGATCACGCGCCTGGTGCGCAAGCTCTTCGCGCAGGCGATGCCTTCCGTGGTCTTGCGCATGAGCGTGGGCGGACTGATCGTCGGCGTGATCACGCTGGCGGCGCCGGACGTCACGGGCAACGGGTTCGCGCCGATCGCGCGCATGCTGGAAGGCCAGGCGCTGGCCACGTCGCTATTGCTGCTGCTCGGGTTGAAAATCCTGGCGACCGCGGCAACGGTGGGCTCCGGCGCCATCGGCGGCCTGTTCACGCCTTCGCTGCTGATCGGGGCGCTGGCCGGTGCCGCCTGCGCGCCGGTGGCTGCCCAGGTCTTCGGCATGCAGGACAGCGTGGTGCTGCTGGGCGTGCTGGGCATGGCGGCATCGCTGGCGGCCACTACGCAGGCGCCGCTGATGTCCACGCTGATGGTTTTCGAAATGACGCGCGAACCGTCTTTCGTCTTTCCGCTGATGATTGCCACCGTCGCGGCCTATGCCGTGTCCATGCTGTTCCGGCTGACCGGCACCTACGAAGTCATCGCCCGCCACCGCGCGCGCGACGAGCGCCGCAGCCGGCTGGCCGATGCGACCGCCGGCGCCATGATGCGGGCACCCGGCCTGTTGGCGCCGGTCTCCGCCACGCTGGAGGAAGCGCTGCAGATCGGCCTGAAGCAGCGTAACCGGTTCGTGTTCCTGGTGGACGATGCGCAGCGTTTCGTCGGCGCCGTGTGGGTGAACGACCTGATGGCGCGCGTGAATGCGGGCGAGGGCCGAGAGACGACGCTGGCGCGCATGGCCACGCCGGATTTCCCCGTGGTGTATGCCGCCCAGCGCCTGCTGGACGTGTGGCAGACGGTGGTGGAGTCGCCTGCCGAACGCACACCGGTGCTGAGCGACCGGGATGGCCGCCGGATCGTCGGCGTGCTGCAGAAAAGCGAACTGCTGAAGCAGGCGCGCAATCTGTTCGTATGATCCCCGGTGCCCGCATCGGGCCGCGCGCGAAGGCCGCGATGAGGGCGATGCGCGAGTCGACGCGCTCAGGATCGCTTGAACACGCCAGCATGCGCGAACAGCCGCTGTGCCCAGGGGTGCCTGACGCGCCGGACGTTGCCGGGGTAGTCCCGTTGCGAGGCCTTCGGCAGCGGGCCGAAGGGTTCCGCGCGATAGTCTTCCGGCCGCAGCCCCGCGTCCAGCGCTTCCTGGTAATAGCGGTCGAATAGCGCGGTCAGGTCGGCACGCGGATGCTCGCGCACCGGGCCGTCGTACCAGTGTTCCCCGCCCTCGGCACGCCGGCGCGCCAGCGCGTGGCGGTGGCTGAACTGGGTGCTCATGTCCGAATAGTGCAGGATGCCGATATCCGCCGCCGCGCGGTCTTCGCCGTCGATGCAGTTGAAGCGCGGGTCCAGGGGCTGCACCAATCGCGCATGGCACGAGAAATACTGCTTCAACTTCCGATGCGCCTTGGGATCGGCACGCAGCCGAAGCAGGTCCGGCAGATGCCGGCGCGCGCGTTCGCAGTCCCACAGCGTGACGCAGTACAGCCAGCCGTTGCCGTCCTGGCGTGCCGCCATCACCGCGTCTTCGCGCATCGGCATGGTCCAGATGCGGGCGATGTCCTCCAGTACCAGCATGTCGGCGTCCATGTAGAGCGCGCGGCCCTGGTAACCGCGGCATGCCGGCAGGCTCCAGCGCAGCGCCGAAAAGGGGGTGGACCAGTTGTCGGTGCGCCAGCCTTGTCTCGTGACTGGGTCGCTGTACCACGGGCTATCGGCGTCGCGCGTCAAGCGCATCCAATGGATGTGCACCGGCAGCGAGGCATGCTTGCGCAGGCTGTAGTCCAGCACCATCATCTGCTCGAGATCGCCGTTGTTGGGATCGCAGCCGACAAAAATCTGCATGGTGTCTTGCATTCCTGGCTCCTCTCAAGCGTCCCCATCCTGGCGGACAAAAAGTGTTGCGCAGCAAGGCCGCCTGCCGCGTCTCAAGGATGGTTATGTATTCCGTGGCGGGCGGCGGATCCCGCGCGTTCCGGGGAACGCTTCAACGGTCGCGTGGGCGCCATCGCCTGGATGGGCACACCGGTTGCGCCGCCGAAGGCAGATTTCGCGTCCAAGGAGACGACAATGAAATATTGGATCCGTATAGGGGTGTCAATGCTCCTTTTGGCGGGTATGGCGGGCGCGCGCGCGGCGGAACTGGATCGCGGCGATGCGGCGTTTCTCGCGCAGGCCGCCCAGGCAGTTGCTTTCGAAATCGAGGCCAGCCAATGGGCGGTGCAGAACGGCGAGCACGACGAGGTCAAGCGGTACGCGGCCAGGATGGTCGCCGACCGCACGAACATGGCCACCGAACTGAAGGCGCTCGCGGCGGCCAAGGGCATCAGCCTGCCGTCCGCGTTGTCCGATAGCCAGGCGCGTACGCTCAAGGCCCTGCGGGGCGAAACCGGCGCGCGCTTCGATATGCAATACGCCGACGAGGTCGCGATCGTCGCGCACAATGAGGCGGTCAAGCTGTTCGTGGCGGCGGGCGAGCAGGCCAGGGATCCGGAGGTGAAAGCGTTTGCGCAGCAGGCCCTGCCGGGCCTGAAAGCCCATCTGGACGCCGGTATCGCGCTGCGCAAGACGCTGGCGGCCAGCGGCAAGGCCAGCCCGGAAGAAAGCCCGTCGGCGGGCACTGCGCCCGGCACGGTATCGCCAGCGTCGCGCCATGCGCCGCCCAGCCTGCTTCCCGGCGACAAGGGGGCGCCCAAGCCCTAGCACCTCGCCCGGCCCCGGCATTCGCAAGGATAAAAGATACGCGCCGCATAAGCGGCGCGTTTCCTTCATTCCTGTGGGGTTCGGCATCCTGTCCGGGCGCTGCCGCATCGTCCCCGTCATGGCGGTACGGCCAATTCTTCCAGCGCGCGGATTCCGTCCAGCGCAGCATCGGTGGGCGTGCGAAACACGAACTGGGACTGGATCACCTGGGGCACCGTCGTCTTACCCGTGTCGACGACTTCCACTTCCCAGCGGAAACCCCCCTGCATCGTGGGCGCCAGCCAGAGCGTCGCCCGGGAGCTGGGGGTTTCCTTCGTCAGGATTTTCATCGCATTCCAATCCCCGCCGGTATCCCGGTGTCAAGCCAGGTGCGCCACGGTGGCGATCTCTTCTTTACGCTGCTGCATCTTGTGGGCGATATCGCGCAGGTCGACATTCAGCACCACCAGTTTGGGGAAGAGCTCGCCTTCCTCTTCTTCGATATGGTGGGCGATATATTCGCCGAGCACCGTTACGCGGGCATGGAAGAGCGGATCGTCGCCGGTCATGCCCTGGATCTGGGCAACCAGGTTGCGGGCGACACCATGCTCGACGACGGCCTTGTCCAGCAGGCGGCCGAAGGCGGCGGGATTTTGCGCGCGCAGGAAGGGGTAAAACAATTCTTCTTCGATCTGGGCCAGCACCGTCAGCGTCATGCAGGCCTCATGCGCGATCGCTTCGCGGATTTCCGGATCAGCGGCCTTCCCGAAATCCTTGAAGAGTTTTTTGACCGTGCAATGATCGTCCAGCATCAGGGTCAGGGCGTCGCGCTGCGCGAGGGGGATTTCCGCCTTATTCATACCGATTCTCCTTGTACACGGGATACCGCAACGACGCGGCTGGGCACCTCTCGCAAGCTGCGTGCCCGGGGGTCAGCGTTTTTGGCCGGAACGGTTGTCCACGGGGGGCGCGCCCGGGGTCTGGCGGCCGGGGTCGGCGACGTCCCTGGCGTCCACGCCGGGCGGAAAAGTCTTTTCCGCCGAGGAGTTGGGATCGATGGGGCGGTTTTGCAGGGAGCGCGCCGGAGCATCCTGGCGCGGTCCTGTGTCAGGTCGTAAAACTGCGTGATCTTGTGCGTCGCCGCTGTGGTCCGTAGCCTCGCGTTCGCCTGGGCGCCTCTCTTGCTGGGGGGATGTATTCATAGGAGTCTCCTGTGACAGCTTCGGTTACGGACGCGGGTCGCAGGCGGCATGCCCGGGAAGGCAACGGCGCGTCGCTTTGGAAGAAATTGCCTTCCAGGATGAGTACTGCCTCCCCACTATGGGGCGCCGGTGCTTCGGGGGGAGGCTCGTTCAGCGCGGCACTGCATCCGCGGCGGGATTGGAGGCGACGCGCCGCGCAGCGGCCATGGCCTCGCCAGCAACCAGGCGCCGCTGCCGTTCCACCTCCGGCGGGACGCATGCGCGGTGGCGCAACACCCAGGCCGATCCGGCCAGCGCCGCCACGACGAGCCGGGCGGCCTCGCCGGGCCGCGCGCAGGCGCGCAATACGGTGCGGGTTTCCTGCCAGGCGCTGCGCAAGGGCAGGCGCAGCCAGGCGGTCCAGATGGCATTGCGGCTGAGCAGATGCACGCGCCTCGGGCGATCGCGCCGCGGCGAGGGATAGTGCCAGGTGCGGATATGCGCGGCGTACAGCATGTCCCACCCCAGGGCGGCCAGGTCCAGGGTCATCAGGGACTCTTCGCCGCCGATGAAGAAACGCGGCTCGTAGCCGCCAGCCTGCAGGTAAGCTATGCGCCGCACGATACAGGCGCCCGCCATGAATCCCATCAGCCGCATGGTGCCGCCCGGCCCGGGTCCCAGGGGGCTGCGCGACATCGTCTCGCAGGTCGGGTCGATGGCCCCCGCGGGGCCGACCAGCACGCAGGCGCTGATGACGCCGGCCCGCGGCACGGCATCCAGCAGGCGCCGCGCTTCGTCCAACGCACCGCTCTCCCAGCAGGTATCGTCGTCGCAGAACGCGACATAGGGCGTGGTGGCCGCCGAAACGCCCAGGTTGCGTCCCGCCGCGCCGAGATTGCCGGACGCGCGTACCAGCGTGATATCCGGAAACGCCGCGGCGACCGCTTGCGCCGTGCCGTCGCGCGACCCGTTGTCCACCACGATCAGCGGAGCATCCGGATGGCGCCGGCGCAGCCGGGCAAGGTTGTCCAGCAGTTCGTCGCGGCGCTCGTGGGTCAGCACGACCACCGACACCGCGGGCGATCCGGCGGCGGTCACGATGGCGAGGCGCCCGATTCGGGCGCCTGCTTGACCGACTCGCTCAATAGCCAATAGCGCTCCGGCGCGGACGTATCGCCTTCGTTCCGGGTGATGCCCAGTTCGGCCAACTGGCTGCCGTAGGCCGCCATCGCGGTGGCCTTGCGATGCGCGTTCGTATTGCGGAAAGCGACCGGCGTGAGACAGACGCCGCGTGTGTAGAACTGCACCAGCCGCCCCTGCAGCAGCCCCGGCTTGTTGCGATAAAGGGCGTCTTCGTAGGCCACCCAGCGCCTGTCCTGTCTGCCGGCGAACAAGGCCAGGGCAGCGTCCGAGGCCAGCATGTGGTCGCGGTGGAAAAGCCCCAGCGGGAACAGCACGGTGCGCGCGCCGGTTTTCTCGAGGATTCCCTGCACCGCGTGCGCGACCTTGTCCACCTTGGGCGGCGTGCGGCCCATCGCACGGACGTACTGGTCGTCCAGGAAGGGCAGCCTTGCCGGCCGGGCTTTCAGCAGGTGCAGCGCCTTGTCGTCCTCGCCCAGGCGCCACGTCATGGCAGCCTGGCCGTCGCCGAACCCGCAGCGCCGGTCCCATTCCGTCACGGGTACTGCGGCCTCGGGCACGCCGGCGAACACGGTAATCACCGTGCTGCCCGGGGCGCCGGCCAGCAGGGCGCCGCAGCCGGCCACGGCGTCGTCCAGATGCGGCGATATCGCCACGATTGTTCCCGGTTCATCGATGGATTGCACTGCTGTCTCCTCGCGGGCACGCGCGGGCAGCGCGCCCTTTCCATGTTGCGGCGGCGCCTACATGGATACATCCGCGCGCGCCGGCGCCCGCACGATATCGGCATTCACGAACTGGCTGAAGTAGCGGATCGTGTGTCGCAGTCCCTCGTCCACCCCTACGCGCGGCGCCCAGCCCAGCTCGCGTGCCGCCAGGCCGATGTCCGGGCAGCGCTGTGTCGGGTCGTCGGGCGGCAGCGGATGGAAGACCAGCGGGACATCGGTACCGGCCAGGCGCTGGATGCGGTGGGCGATGTCCAGTACGGTCAGTTCCTGCGGGTTGCCCAGGTTGATGGGGCCGGTCACGTCCTCCGGGCTTTCCATCAGGCGTTCCAGGGCATCCACCATATCGTCCACGTAGCAGAAGGCGCGGGTCTGGCTGCCGTCGCCGTAGATGGTGATGGCCTCGCCCTGCAGCGCCTGCAGGATGAAGTTGGAGACGATACGGCCGTCGTTCGGTGCCATGCTGGGTCCGTAGGTATTGAAAATACGCGCGATCTTTACCTTCACGCCATATATGCGCGCGTAGTCATGGAACAGCGTTTCGGCGCAGCGCTTGCCTTCGTCATAGCAGGAGCGCACCCCGATGGGATTGACGTGGCCCCAATAGGTTTCGCGCTGCGGATGGACCTGCGGGTCTCCATAGACCTCGCTGGTGGATGCCTGCAGGATACGCGCACCGGTCCTGCGCGCCAACTCCAGCATATTCATCGCGCCCAGGAAACAGGTGCGCAGCGTGTGCACGGGTTGGGTCTGGTAATGAATGGGCGATGCGGGGCAGGCCAGGTTATAGATGCGATCGACCTGTGCCTCGAAAGGCTCGACCACGTCGTGCGTGACCAGGGTGAAGCGCGGATTGTTCTTCAGGGGCTCGACGTGCTGCACCTGGCCGGTATGGAAATTGTCCAGGCAAAGCACGGTATGGCCTTTGTCGAGCAGCCGCGCGCACAGATGAGAGCCGATAAAACCGGCGCCGCCCGAAACGAGCACGCGCAAGGGACGAGGAAAAGCCTGGATCATTGCATATCTCCCATAAGCCTCTGGAACAGGGCAGTCCAATCCCCCACGAAGCGATCCATGCCGTAGTGCGCCAGCGCCGTCTTCCTTGCCTCGGCCCCCCAGGCGGCCGCCTGGCGCGGGTCGTCCACCAGCGCTTGCATCGCGTCGACGAGGCGGTCCGGATCCGTATCGATATAGCCGTTGCGTCCGTTCACGATGACGCGGGAAAGTTCGGTTGCGGCGAAGCCGACCACGGGCAGGCCCGCCATCATGGCTTCTATCAATGCGAGCCCCAGGCTGGTATAGCGGATGGGGCTATAGAAAAAGCGGTAGCGCGAGACGAATGGGCCGACTTCCATATTGGGGATCTCGCCCAGGCCGCCCATGGATTCCGAATCCATCCCGATCAGGTCCAGCGGCACCCGTTCGCGGGCCTGCTCGAACAGATCGGCGCCCATGCGCCGGCCGCGCCGGCGCAGATGATTGATCACGGCGATGCCGCGCGCCACGCGCGCCTGTTCCGACGCCGGCCGCGGCACGGGGACGCCGTGCTCGATAACGGCAGTCCGCATGCGGCCGTTGTTCCAGGCGGCACGGTTGTAGTGTGTGACGTGGACCAGGATCCCGCGCTCGTGCTCGAACCCGTGCACGGTATCGGTGGGATGCGGAAGCGGCGGGTCGTGCTCGATATAGGCACAGGGAAGCGCGAGTTGCCTGGGTGACAGGAGCCGTTCGCGTTCCTCGTAAGTGGCGCGCGACTGGTAGACGACGCAGTCGAAATCGCGCTCGCGCAGCGTCTCGGCGGCCACTTCGCGCACATGGGGACCCCAGGGAATCCGATTGCCCAGCGCACCATAGCCCGGCGGGTTTCCCTCGCGCACCGGAATCAGGAATTCGTGCGGAACGCGGGTCAGCGAATACAGGTAGTTGCCGTGCACGTGCCAGGTCAGGACGCGCAGCGGACGTGATGCGATGGCGCTAGGCGGCATGTCTGTTCCCTTCTTCCGTGGCATGCGCGGGGCCGCCGGCGTCCGGCCGCGTGGCGGTTGCCGCGCACCCGCTTTCCTCCAGCTTCGCGGCGATGGTGCGCAGCACGGTGTCGACGGACACATTGGACGCGCAGACATGGCCGATCGGGCATTCGTCATACGCACAGGGACGGCAGGATGGATAGTCCGCGATGACGACATGGCGGGCGCGATCCAGCGGCGCCCAGCGGCGGGTATCGCTGCCGCAGGCCACCACCACGCTGGGCGTGCCCGTCGCGGCGGCGATATGGGATACGCCGGTGTCGTTGCATACCAGCATGGGTGCGCGCGAGAGCAGGGCCGCCAGGCCGCCCAGCGACGTGCGGCCGGTCAGGTCGATGGCGGCCGGACCGGCCGCATCGACCACCGGCGCCGTCAGGGCGGCTTCGCTGTCGCTGCCCGTGACGGCGATCCGCCATCCCTGGTCCGACAAGGCCGCCGCGATGCGCGCATACCGTTCGGCCGGCCAGCGGCGCGAACGCAGGCGCGCGCCGGGATGGATGAAGAGCGTGCGCTCCGGCTCGAATCCGTATCGCGCCGCCAGCTGGCAGGCTTCGTCGCGGTCTTCCGGCGACAGCGGCAGTTCCAGTGCGTCGCTGTCCACCGGCACGCCCAGGAAACGCATCAGGGCCGTGTAGCGCCGAGGCTCGGGAAGCTCGTCGGGCCAAGGCATCAGGCGACCGGGGCGCGCCATGGGCGGTTGCGGCACGAAGCCGGCGTGGGCGTCGGCGCCCAGCGCGCGCACGATGGGCAGGGACAGTGTTCCGCTGCCGTGCATTTGCAGCGCCAGGTCGAAGCGTCGCGCGCGGGCCTCGCAATAGAAAGCGGCCAGGGCGTCGGGACGCGCGGTTTGCTCCGGAAACTCCGGAATGCCGGGGAAGGGCAGCAGCTCGTCGATATCGCGATGGAAGCGGCGGACGAAGGGGCCGGCGTTGTCCAGGCCGATCAGGGTGATGCGCGCCTGCGGGCAATGCCGCCGCAGGGCGCGCAGCGCCGGGACCGCGCACAGCATGTCGCCCAGCTGCAGGGCGCGGAATATCGCGATGCGGCGCGGCCGCGGATGCCACAGCGCGTCCATCATGGGAACCCCGCCCGGTAGCGCAGGGATCCGACGATGCGCCAGAAAATCGACAGCGGCGGGATCGCGGCGGAGGTCATGACGACTTCGGCGATGTGATCGGGCGTGCGGCGCGTCCCGCGCAGCCTGCGCAGGCTGAACCAGCCGGTCAGTGCCGCCCAGGCGGCCAGCGCGGCGACCGCCGCGGTCGTGAAGCCGGCCGCCAGGGTGGCCAGCGCCAGCAGCAGCAGGGCGGTGACGGACAGGTAGAACCACGGCGGATGCGGGCGGATGCGCTCGCGGTACAGGCGCGGGTGCTTCTTGTAAAGCAACGTGTCGAAGACGATCTTGCGTTGCATGCCGATGCCGGCGCCGAAGCTGCCGGGCCGGATCGGATGCACGACGATGGCCTGGGGTGCCCGTCCGATGCGCAGCCCCTGTTCCATCAGCGAGAAGTGCAGGTCCGAATCCTCGCGCCAGGCCAGCCGGAAGCGCGGGTCGAAGCCGCCGACTTTTGCCAGCGCTTCGCGGCGCAGGAATACGTTGGCGGTGGCGAACTCGGCGTCCTGCAGCCGGGCGGCGTCCATTTCGTAGTCGGTGGGATGGGGCGGCAGCGGCATGACGATACGGCCCGATAGCGCGTCCACGTCCGGCGTGAGGGCGGCCAGGCCGGCGGCCAGCCAGGCGGGATCGGGGACCGTATCGTCGTCGGTGAACGCGATCACGTCGGCCCGGGCCTGTTGCCATCCGGCGTTGCGCGCGCCCGCCGGCCCTTGCGTGGCGGTTACCGGGATATAGCGGACCGCCGGTCCGCCGGCCACGGGCGTCAGCCGGCTTACCGTCTGGCGCGCTGCCTCGCCGGGACCGTCGTCGCACACAATGATTTCGTAGTCGTTCGCCGGCAATGTCTGCCGCAGCAGCGCGCCCAGGCAGCGCTGCAGCAGGTCGGGCCGGCGATAGGTGGGAACCACCACGGAAATCCGGGGGCGGAAGTCGGCGCTCATCGGTTCATCCTGTTCCATGATCCAGGCGTGTCACACCGGTTTCTCGACGACATAGCTGCCGATCACCAGCGCATCCAGCGGCGACGTCCAGAATGATTCCAGTGCATCGCGCGGCGTGCATACCACGGGCAGGCCCCGTGTATTGAAAGAGGTATTCACCAGCACCGGCACGCCGGTGCGCCGCTCGAAGGCGGCCAGCAGGTCGTGGTACAGGGCATGCTGGTCGCGGCGTACCGTTTGCACTCGGGCGGTGCCGTCGATATGGCGGACGGCGGGAATCTGCCGTTCGCGGTGGGGCAGCACGTCGTAGACGAACAGCATGAAGGGCGCGCAGATGCCGGCGTCGCCGCGCGCGTCGAACCACTCGTGCGCGCGCTCCTCCATCACGACGGGGGCGACCGGCCGAAAATCCTCGCGGTCCTTCAGCCCGTTCAGCCTGGCCTGCATGGCGGTGTCCAGCGGCGACGCCAATATGGAGCGCGCGCCCAGCGCGCGCGGGCCGAATTCCATGCGCCCCTGGAACCAGCCCAGGATCTTTTCCTGAGCCAGTAGTTCGGCCGCTTCTTCCGCCACGTTGTCCAGGCGCCGGTAGGCCAGCCGCGAGCGGTCGAGCAGGCGTTCGATCTCGTCGTCGGCATACTCGGGGCCCAGGTAGGCGTGCTGCATGGTCCAGTGGCGCGGCGGCGACTCGCGCCGTTCATAGTCCACCCATAAGGCCGCGCCCAGCGACGTACCGGCATCGCCTGCCGCGGGCTGGACCCACACCGTTTCGAAAGGGCTCTCCGCCGCGATGCGCGCATTCATGACGCAATTCAGGGCGACGCCGCCGGCCATGCTCAGATGCCGGGCGCCCGTCTGTTCGTGCAGCCATCCGGCCATGTGCAGCGCGGTTTCCTCCAGCACTTTCTGCAGCGAATGCGCGATGTCCATATGCCGCTGCTCGAAGGGCGCGCCGTACTTGCGCGCCGGTCCGAAGCGCGCGACCAGATTCACCGGTTCGATGACGTAGCCGCCTTCCTTGTCCAGGCGCACGATCTCGCGGAACACATCCACGTGCTCGGGCTTGCCGTAGGAGGCCAGCGCCATCACCTTGTACTCGTCGGACGAGCGCAGGAAGCCCAGGTATTCCGTGACGTCCTCGTACAACAGGCCCAGCGAGTTCGGCAGATCGATCTGCCGCAGGCGGCGGTAGCGTCCGTTCGTGAAATGGCCGTAGCTGGTGGTCGCGCGCTCGCCGCGGCCATCCATGGTCAGTACGGCGCATTCATCGCAGGGCGCCGCCAGGAAGGCGCTGGCCTCGTGGGAAAGGTGGTGCTCGATGAACTGCCAGCGGCTTTGCAGCTGCTCCAGCGTCAGGCCCTCGAAGCGCTTGCGCAGGTAGTGCGGCGCGCCGCCGATAAGCTGGCGCGGCGCATTGACGATATACGAGAGGAACAGCGGGTCCCAGGGCGATTGGCCGTCCGGGCCGCGCGGCTGGCGGGACGGCTCCAGCGGGAGGGAAATGGTTTCGGGCAGGCTGCGCAGTCCGACCAGCAGCGTGGGGTCGAAGGAATAGGCCACATGGTCCACATCGGCCAGGGAGATCCCCGCATGGCCCAGGCAATAGTCGATGGCGTGATACGGCAGTTGCCAGGCCGTGAACGGCACCGGCCGCTTGCCGTGCTTGACGCGGGTGAATCGTTCCTCTTCCGCGGCCGCCAGCACTTCGCCATCGCGGACCAGCGTAGCGGAGCAATCGTGAAACGCGGCGTTGATGCCCAGTGTGTACATGACGTTGTCCTCTTCGACGCTTGTTTTCCTTGCGGATGCATGCGGACGCTGCCGCGGGGTGCCTGCGCGCTGGCGCGCGGCCCGCCCGCGTTTACGCCGCCTCGATCATGATCGGCAGCCGTGCCGGCGCCTGGCTCTCCAGCAATTCGAAGGCGGCCTGGGCCACCTGCGCCGGGTCGACCGCGCTCAGGCAGGCGTGGTGGCCCAGCGGGCAGACACTGCGATAGCAGTATTTGCACGGCACGTCCCGGTACAGCAGCCGGTGCGGTACCTGCCATGGCGTGTGCTGAGGGTTGGTCAATGCATACAGATCCACCACGGGCGTACCCAGGGCCGCGGCGATATGGACGGGCCCGCTGTTGTTCGATACCAGCAGGCCGGCGCGCGCCACCAGGGCGCCGAACTGCCCCAGCGTGAGCGCCCCCGCCAGGTTCACCAGCCTGTCCGGGTCGCAACTGCGCGCCACGACCTCATCCACCAGTGCGCGTTCGTCCGGCGAGCCGGTCAGCATCACGCATACGCCCGCGCCCGCCAGCATGTCGATGGCCTGCGCGAACAGCGTCGCCGGATAACGGCGCGACTCGGCGGTCGCGCCGCAATGCGCCAGCACCCAGCCCTGGGGCAGGGCAAGGCCGCGCGCGCGCAGTATCGCGTCCAGCGCGTGCCCGTCGGCGTCGGCGGCGCGGAAGGACAGGCGCGTGTCCGGGGTGCTGGCGCCTACCGTCGCCACCAGATCGAGCTGCCGCTGTACCTCGTGGCGCGGCTCGGGCAAGGGTTCGACCTCGCGCACCCAATCGCTGACCAGGTGATAGGGGTTCTCGCGGCTATAGGCGAGCACCCTCGGTATGCCGGCCGCGTGGCACATCAGGGCCGCGGGCAGCGCGCTCTGGCTATAGACCGTAAATATCACGGCGGCGTCGAAACCGCCGCCGCGCAGCCGTTCGACGGTCGCGCGGTAGGTGTCCGGCGGACTCGCGGCGTTCTTGACCCATGCGGCCTCGTACACGATCGTCTCGTCCACTTCCGGAACGTGCGCCGCGATGGCGGCCCCGGCGCGCGACGCCAGCAGCGTAAGGCGGCGGCCGGGCCGCGCGTCCTTCAGGGCGCGTAGCGCGGGTGTCGTCATCAGCACGTCGCCCATATTGTCCAGCCGGACGCAGAGGATGTTGCGCGCGTCGTCCCAGTCCGCGGACGGGCTCGCGCCGGATCGCGCGTTATCCAGTGCGCCCGAGGCAGGCAGGGTGGAGACCATGGATGAAAGGCGATCGGTCATGCGGATTCCTTGCCCAGCATGGGGATGCGACGCAGTTTCCGCGCGATCAGGCGCGCGGCCATGAACAGATCCGGTACGACCTCGTCGGGCGTGCGCCATCGTCCCGCTTCCCATTCGGTCTCGTGCCCGTTGTCCAGCAGCACGGTGTGGCAGCCGGCGCGCACGCCGGCCTCGACGTCATTCAGGATGTCGCCCACGAACCAGGATGCGCGCAGGTCGATGCCATGATCGGCCGCGGCCCGCCGCAGCAGGCCCGGCATGGGCTTGCGGCACACGCAGGACACGGAGTAGTCCGGCCGCGTGCCCTGGGGATGGTGCGGGCAGTAGTAGAAGCCCGCGAGCTGCGCGCCCTGGCGGCGGAACATGACGCTCAGGCGCCGTCGCACCGCTGTCAGCGCCGCTTCGTCGAAGTGGCCGAGCGCGACGCCGGGCTGGTTGCTGATGACGATCAGCGGATGGCCCAGTTGCCCCATCATCGCGATGCCTTCGCGCGCGCCCGGCGCCCATGCCATCCGGGCGGGATCCACGTTGTAAGGGACATCGTCCAGCAGGGTGCCGTCCTTGTCGAGGAAGATCGCGGGCTTCATCATGGCCATGAGGTCTCGCGCATGGGCAGCACCATCACCTCCGGGATGACGGTTTCCTGGGGCTGGGTAAGCAGGAAGCGGACGGTGCGCGCCACGTTGGCGGGATCCTGCAATGTGTCCGTATCGATATCGGGGAAGCGGTCCAGCAGGAAAGGCGTGCGCATGCCGCCCGCGATGACGGCCGATACTTTGATTCCCTTGGGGCGAAGTTCCGCGTGCAGGGCGTGCGACAGGCCCAGCAGGCCCCATTTGGTCGCGTGATAGACGGATGCATTGGGCCAGGCGCGGCGCGCCGCGGTGGACGCGATATTGACGATGTGGCCGCCCTTGCCCAGGTGGTCCAGACCATACTTGCAGACCAGGAAGGGGCCGGTCAGGTTGGTGCGTACCACGCGCTCCCAATCGGCGACCCGCAGTTCTTCCAGCGGCGCGGTGACGTCCACGCCCGCGTTGTTGATCAGGATGTCCAATCGGCCATGCCTTTCCGCGGTCTGGCGCAGCGCGTCGCGCACCTGTTCCTCGTTGCCCACATCCAGGTGCAAGGCGTCGCCGCGCCTTTCGGGTAGCGCCTGGGCCACGCTTTGCGCCGCGCGCTCGTCGTAATCCGCGACCACCACGCGCACGCCATCGTCGGCCAGGGCCTGGCAGATGGCCTTGCCCAGGCCGCTGCCGCCACCGGTAACGATGGCTACGCGGTCGGACAGTGACAATGAATCGGTTTCACGCATTCAGTCTGCTCCTCAGGCAATGGCGCGCGCGGTGTCCGCGGGCGCGGGGACGGCATCCGGCAGGGTCGCCGGGGCCATGATTTCTTCGAAGATGTCGAGCAGCTGACGGCTGACGCAGTCCCAGGTGAAGTGGCGGCGCGCGCGTTGCAGTCCTGCTTCGCCCATGCGATGGCGCAGCAGGCTATTGCTTGCCAGCAGCGCCAGGCGATCGGCCAGGGCATCGGGGTCCTTGGGGGGGACCAGCCAGCCCGTTTCGCCGTCGCGCACCGAATACCGGATGCCGCCGGTATCGGCGCCGACCACCGGCCGGGCGCACGCCATGGCTTCCAGGGGCGTGATGCCGAAGGGCTCGTACCACGGTGTGGTAACGAAGACATCGCTGGCGCAGTAGTAGGCGCGCAGTTGCAGGCGGTCGCGGCGGCCGGTGAACTCGACATGAGGCAGCACGCCTTCTTCGCGCGCGACCGCGCGCAGCCTGGCAAGTTCGGGCGTTGCGGATTCCGACGGCGTCGCGCTATTGCCGCCGACCACGCACAAGCGCGCATCCACGCCGTACCGGTGGCGCAGCCGGCCCAGGGCGCGTATGACGTTGTCCACGCCCTTGCGCGGCACCATGCGTCCCAGTTGCAGCAAGGTGAAGCGGTTGTCGTTCCAACCCAGTTCGGCCCGCGCACGCGCCCGGTCCATCGGCAGCATCTCGACGGGATCGTAGCCGCACGGGACGATCGATATGCGACTGGGATCGGCGCCATACAGTTCCATCATGTCCTGCTTGTCCTGCGGGCATTCCGCGATGACGCGATCGGCGCGCGCGATGATGTCGTCCTCGATATCGAAGCGGCTCTCGGGGAACAGATCGGCGTCTTTCTGGAACTTGCGGCGGACGCGTCCGAGAGCGTGGAAGGTCACCGCGAGCGGAATGCCGCAGGCGCGCGCAGCCGGCATCGCGGCCAGCGCCGACATGAAGAAGTTGGCATGCACGATGTCGTAGCGCGGCGACTGGCTGGAAAAATAGCGCAGCAGGAAATCGCCGAAGGCGCCCATGTGGGGCAGCAGCTGTTCCTTGGGGATATGCCGCGCCGGGCCCGCGGGCACGTGGATCACCCGTACCCCGTCTTCCCATGCGACCTCGGCGGACAGGCGTCGGCTATCCGCGCGCGTGAAGACATCGACGAGATGGCCTTGCCGGGCGAACTGCCGCGCGATCTGCGCGACATAGATGTTCTGTCCTCCGCTGTCGACGCTGCCGGCCAGCGCCAACGGCGATGCATGTTCACTCACGATGGCGATTCGTCGCATAGCTCTCTCCGGTCAATGTTTCGGGCCGCTGAATCGAGAACCTAGCCGCTTGCCGCGCGTGTCGCGGTGTGTTGACTCATCCTCTGCTCGGGCAGCCTGGAACTGCAAGGACCGTGCCGATATATCGCATGGCGTGTAACGGTTCTCGTATAACGGCTCTCGGATGAGGTGTCTGCTCTTCGCTGTCTTCCCGGTACGCTTTACAAGCGCTGGAACTTCTCACTCATGAGCGTCGCGGTGGTGCGGATCAAGGACTGCATGTCGACGGGGCGGGCGCTATGCACCTGATAGCCGGCCATCAATGCGCGTAACCTGCCTTCGGAAGCCGAGTGCCCGGAGATCGCGATCGCGGGCAGGCGCTGCGCGAGTCCGATGCCGCGTTGGGCTTCGAGCTGCCGCACCGCGCCCACCATGGCATAGCCGTCCATGTCGTCGAGCGTGACATCGCATATCAGGGCGTCGGGCCATGCATCGGCCGGCGTATCGCGCAGGGCGTCGAGCACGGCCGTGCCGCTCTTGAAATGGCGTACCGCCGCACCGGCGTCCTGCAGCGCGCCGCCGACGCGCGCGCGCTCCTCATCGCTATCGTCCACCAGGAATATGCGCGCACCATGCAGCGACACGGGCGGGACCGGCCCCACCAGCGGCATCGCGGGCGTCGCGGCCGCGCGCATGGGCATCTCCAGCCAATAGGTACGGCCCGGTCCTGAAGAGGAAAGGTCGGTGCCGAAACGACCGCCGAATTTCTCGATATCGGTGCGCGCGTGCATGACGTCCAGCGGCGGCCGGTCCGCCAGTACGGCGTTCATCTGTTCGCCCATCGCCAAGGCCGCGGCATCCGCGGGCGGCAGGCGGCCGTCGGTGACGGCCAGCCGCGCGGCATCGTGCGAGCGCCGCAGGCTCAGCTCGATGCGGCCACCCGTGGGCGTGGCGGCGATCGCGTTCAGGCACATATCCCATATCGTCTGCTGCAGCACGCCCGGATCGCCGGTCACGCGGGCGTTCTCCATGCTCAGCTCCGTATAGAGCGTGATGCCCTTCTCATCGATGACCTGGCGTATTGCGTCCAGCACCCCGGCGACCAGCGCCGCCAGATTGACGGGCTGCGCGGCCCGCTGCGTGCCTGCCCGTTCCAGTTCACTTTGCTGCCGCTGCAAGGACCACATCTGGGCGTAGATGCCCTGACTGTCCAGCAGTTCCTGGTGCTTGCCGCGTTCGACGATACGTCCGTGCTCGAGCACGACGATCTCGTCGGCGTTGACGACCGTGGACAGCCGATGCGCGATGATCAATGTGGTGCGCCCCTGCGCGATGCGGTCCAGTTCGGCCTGGATCGCCCGTTCGGTCCGCGTATCCAGGGCCGATGTGGCTTCATCGAACAGCAGAATGGGCGGATTCTTCAGGATGGCGCGCGCGATCGCGATGCGCTGCCGTTCGCCGCCGGACAGCTTGACGCCCCGTTCGCCGACGATGGTGTCGTACTGCGCCGGCAGGCTCTGGACGAAGTCATGCAGGCGCGCGCCCTTGGCCGCCTCGATGATGTCCGCCATCGAGGCGCCCTGCCTGCCGTATCCGATGTTGTAGGCGATGGTGTCATTGAACAGCATGGTGTCCTGGGGCACGATGCCCAGATAGCGGCGCAGGGTCGTGGGGTCGACCGACCGCACGTCCGTGCCGTCCACGATCACGCGCCCGGAGTCCGCCTCGTAAAAGCGAAACAGCAGGCGCCCGAGCGTGGATTTGCCCGAGCCGCTGCCACCGACGACGGCCAGCGTGCCGCCCGGCGCCACATGCAGGTTGATATCCCACAATATCTGCCTGCCCGGTTCATACGAGAAGTTGACGTCCTCGAAGCGCAGTTCCGCCCGTGTCGGCTCGAAAGGCAGCAGCGGCGCGCCGGGATCGGATTCGGGCGGCAGCCGCAGAAGCGCGCAGACCTGTTCGGCGTTGATCATCGCTTCTTTCGTCTGGCGGAACACCAGACCCAGGGTATTCAGGGGCAGGCAGATCTGGATGATGTACGCATTCACCAGGACCAGGTCCCCGACCGTCATCGCATGGCCGGTTACCTGGGTTCCGGCCAGCAGCATGACGGCGCCCACGCCCAGCGCGATGACGGCACTCTGCGAGATGTGCAGGGTCGACAGGGCACGCTGGTTATCGATACCCACTGTGCGCCAGCGGTCCAGCAGTTCGCGCAGGCGGCGCGCTTCGACGGCCTCGCTGGTGTACACCTTGACCGATTCGTAGTTGAGCAGGCTGTCGACCATGCGGCCGCCGGCGGCCGAATCCAGCTCGTTGATCATGCGCTGGTAGAAGATCCTGCGCTTGGTCAGCACATAGGTAACGGTGGCATAGATGACGAACGTGGCGCCGACGATGGCGGCGAACCACAGGGTGTAGGCGCCGACCAGGATCACCATTACCGATCCGATTTCCACCAGCGTGGGCAGCAGCGTGAACAGGGCGGTGCCCATCAGGAAACCGATGCCGTTGGTGCCGCGTTCGACGTCGCGCGCCAGGGTGCCGGTTTGCCGGTTGGCGTGGAAGCGGGCGCCCAGCCGGTGCAGGTGCTGGAAGATCCGCATAGTGAAGTCGGCCACCGTGGCCTGCGCGACCGGGGAAAACACGATGTCGCGCAATTCGGTGAACAGGCCGCCCGCGAAGCGCAGCAGCGCGTAGCCGATGAGCAGGAAGACCGGCAGGATCAGCGCCGGCCCCGGTTTGCTCAGCTGTTCGACGATCATCTTCAGGGCCACCGGTACCGCGACGGCAAAGGCCTTGGCCACGATCAGCAGCGCCAGCGCGGCCCCGGCGCGGCGGCGGTAGGTCCATAGCGACTGTCCCAATATGCGCAGGACCTCTGCGCGCGCGTAACGGCTTGCTTCGTTCGCCATGCCTGCTCCCTAAGGATGGGTCCGATGGGCGGCGTGGCGGCAAGGTTTGTGCCCCGCCGGTTCGTCCGCGTCGTCGTCCGCAACTGTCTTGAATGTCAAGCCTGCGGCTCGATAGGCGTTCTTCCGAGGCTGCCATGTCTTGACACGCAGCCCAATATGCAACATCATTAGTTACATGAAACGCGACAGCCGCCTATCTTCCGTCCTGCATGCACTGCTGCACATGGCTGAGCAGGAGGGCCCCGTCACTTCGGAAACCCTGGCGCAATGCCTGGGTACCAACCCCGTCGTCGTCCGGCGCACCATGGGTTATCTGCGAGAAGCGGGCATCGTGACTTCGGATAGAGGCCACGCGGGTGGGTGGCGCATCCATGCCGACCTGGGCTGCGTCACCCTGCGCCAGTTGCACGAAGCGCTGGGCGAGCCGGCCATGTTTGCCATCGGCAACCGCAACGAAACCCCGGAGTGCCTGGTCGAGCAGGCGGTCAATGCCGCGCTCGAAGGCACGTTTGCCGAAGCCGAGGCGCTGCTACTGGCGCGGTTCTCGGAAATCACCCTTGCCGATCTGGCCGGCGACTTCGCGCGCCGGCATGCGGCTGCACGACACAAGAGGAGTTGACCGTGTACTACGACGTCATCGTCATCGGCGGGAGCTATGCGGGGATGGCAGCGGCCCTGCAATTGGTGCGGGCGCGCCGGGCCGTGCTGGTGATCGATGCAGGCGAGCGGCGCAACCGTTTCGCCAGCCATTCACATGGTTTTCTCGGCCAGGATGGCGTCCCCCCCGGCGAGATCGCGGCGAACGCGCGCCGCCAACTCGAAGCCTACTCAACGCTGACCTGGCTCGAAGGGCGGGTCGAAGGCGTCACAGGGCAGGCGGATGAATTCACTGTCACGACATCCGACAGCGGATCGCACCGAGGCCGCCGCATCCTGCTGGCTACCGGCGTCGCCGACCAGCTTCCTGCCGTCGACGGACTCGCCGAGCGGTGGGGAAAGTCGGTCTTCCACTGCCCGTACTGCCATGGCTACGAACTCGGCCAGGGCGGCATCGGCATCGTCGGCGCCAGCCCGCTGTCCATCCACCAGGCCGAACTGCTGACCGATTGGGGTAGTGTGACCTTGCTCGCCAACCGCGCCGTGGATCTGAGCCAAGAGGCCAGGTCCGCGTTGGAGCGCCGGGGCGTGACGATCGAAGAGGTGCCCATCGACAGAATCGAGGGGCATGCCGACGTAGCCATGGCCGACGGGCGTCTACTTCGATTTGCTGGCCTGTTCACAGCGACGCGCAGCTCTCCTTCCAGTTCCCTGGCCGAAGCGATGGGCTGTGCGCTGGAAGAGACGCCCATGGGCAGCCAGGTTCGCACCGATGCCGAGAGCAAGACCTCGGTGACTGGCGTATTTGCCTGCGGTGACGTCGCGCGGGCACCCCATTCGGTCTCGCTGGCCGTGGGCAATGGCGCCATGGCAGGCGCGCAGATTCACCGGTCGCTGCTTTGGCCCGAGACCATCGCCCCGGTGCAAGCGGAAGGCCGGGTTCGATGACTCCGCCTCCGACCCGACTACTGTGTCCGGGCGTAAACGGCAGTCGTTTATGCCAACGGAATGTACAAGGATTAATGCCTATGTCCTAGGTCCGGGTTCGCGTCTACGCCAAGCGCGCGAATTGTGGGCATGTTGCGATGCGTCTAAGGTAGGCGGGTCGTAGTCTTCATGCCGCCATGTCCGTGACGACCTCCCGTCCGCCGCGCGCGGATCCCGCCACCCTGGGCGATGACTATCCCCGTCCCACGCCCGGCCAGGCATCCAGGTTCCTGGCCCAGGCCACGTTCGGCCCCACCCCGGCCGAGATCGACCGCGTGGTGCGCATGGGGTATGGCGCCTGGCTGGACGAGCAACTGGACATGCCGCCGTCTCAGACCCATTTCGATTGGCTGTTGTCCATCCGCGCGGACAACGCCGAGAACAAGGGCAATGGCCTCAATGCCCCGCTGGAATCGACCCTGTGGCGCAAATTCATTTCCGCGCCGGACCAGGTCCGCACCCGCACCGCGTTCGCGTTGTCGGAGATCTTCGTGGTGGGGGTATCGGCCATCACCGCCAACTGGCCGCTGTTCGGCGCGGCGTCGTTCATGGACATCCTGGCCGGCCACGGCCTGGGCGATTTCCGCGGCCTGCTGGGCGCCGTCACGCTGAACCTGTCGATGGGCTGCATGCTGACCTATCGCGGCAATCGAAAGGAAGACCTGCGCACCGGCCGGGAGCCGGACGAGAACTACGCGCGCGAAGTCATGCAATTGTTCACCATTGGCCTGTATGAACTGAACCCCGACGGCACCTTGAAGCTGTCCAACGGCAAACCTGTCGAGACCTATGGCAACGACGACGTGCGGGGGCTGGCCAAGGTATTCACCGGCTGGGACCTGAACGGCAGCGAGGAACACGTCGCCTTTCACCGGCGCCCCATGGCCCTGGACCCCACCCAGCACTCCCTGTCGGAGAAGCGCTTCCTGGGTGCCGTGATTCCCGCCGGAACGGGCGGCGTGGCATCGATGAACAAGGCCCTGGACGTCCTGTGCGCCCATCCCAACGTGGGCCCCTTCGTCGGCACGCAATTGATCCAGCGCCTGGTGACCAGCAATCCCAGCCCCGCCTATGTGGGCCGTGTCGCGGCGGTGTTCGCCGACGACGGCCGCGGACGGCGCGGCAATCTGCGCGCGGTCGTCCGGGCGATCCTGCTGGATCCGGAGGCGCGTTTCCCCGACCTGGGCTCGCCCACCTGGGGCAAGGTGCGCGAGCCCATCGTCCGTTTCGCCGCCTGGGCGCGGGCCTTCGGCGCGACGTCGGTCAACGGCAAGTGGGCCATGCCCGATACCACCGACAACACGATACGGCTGGCGCAAAGCCCGATGCGGTCGGCCTCGGTGTTCAATTTCTTCCGGCCGCGCTATACGCCGCCCGGCAGCCCCGTCGCGCAACGCGGCATGGTGGCCCCCGAGCTGCAGATCACCGACGAGACCAGCGTGGCCGGCTATCTGAACTTTGTGGCGGTCTACGTGGATCGCGGCTGGGAAGACCTGCAGACGTCCTACTCCGCCGAAATCGCGGTGGCCGGCGATACGCAAGCGCTGGTCGACCGCATCGTGCTCCTGCTGGCCGGCGATGTCTTCGATCGGGAGACCGCGAAGGCGATCGCGCGCGCTGTCGCGACCATCCCCGCCGAACGGCCGCGCGACCGCGTTCGCGCCACGATCACGCTGGTGGTCGCGACACCCGACTACCTGGTACAGCGATGATTTCCCTGCCGCGCGATGCGCGTATCCTTCCCGCGGAGCAGCCATGAAGGAATCCCCGTCCCGACGCGAATTCGTGCGGCGCGTCTCGGCCATCGGCGCGGTCGGCGTGGCCGGCGCCGCGATTCCGCTGGCGCTGAAGCTGGCGGCGGCGGGCGAGGCGGCGGCGCAGGCTGCCGCGCCCGCGGCGCAAGGGGCCGAAGACTACAAGGCCTTGGTATGCGTGTTCCTGTATGGCGGCAACGATCCCTATAACACCGTGGTGCCTTACGATGTGGAAAGCCATGCGCGCTACTTCCGCATCCGTGCGGACATCGCGGTGGCGCGCGACAAGCTGGAGGGCACGGTGCTGCGCGCCCGCGAAGGCGGCGCGGGCGGGCGCGTCTACGCGCTGGCCCCGACGCTCGCTCCCCTGAAGCCCTGGTTCGAGCGCGAGGCGCTGGCGGTGCAGCTGAATGTGGGACCGATGGTGGTGCCGACGACCAAGGCCGAGTACATCGGCGGCAAGGTACCCATGCCGCCAAAGCTGTTCTCGCACAACGATCAGCAGTCGTACTGGCAGGGCCTGGCGCCGGAAGGCGCGGCGTCGGGCTGGGGAGGACGCCTGGCCGACCTGTTCGCCGCGGGCAACGGCAACAGCACGTTCGCGAACGTGACCGCGGGCGGCACCGCGCTGTTGCTGTCGGGCAGCCATGTGTCCGCGTATCGCGTCAGTCCGGCCGGATCGACGCCCATCGAGCTGTTGCGGCGGGACACCTATGGATCGACCGCCTGCACGGATCTGTTGCGCTCGCTGCTGACCCAGCCGGGACCGCATCTATTCCAGCAGCAGATCGCCGCCACCCTGGCGCGTTCGATCCGCGCCGACGCGCAGCTGGGGGCGGCGCTGGAGGGCGTGGATGTGCGCGGCGACTTCGGTACGCCGCTGGGTGCGCAATTGAAGATCGTCGCGCGCATGATCGCGGCGCGGCGCGAGTTGGGCGTGAAGCGGCAGGTGTTCTTCGTCTCGCAGAACGGCTACGACAACCACGACGGGCTGAACGGCACGCATCCCGGCCTGCTGGCGGAGCTGGGCGGCGCGCTGGCGCAGTTCCAGCAAGCCATGGATGGCCTGGGCCTGGGCGACCGCGTGACGACGTTCACCGCGTCGGAATTCGGCCGCACGCTGGTATCGAACGGTGATGGGTCCGATCACGGCTGGGGCGGCCATCATTTCGTGCTGGGTGGCGCCGTGCGCGGCGGCCGCTTCTACGGCACGCAGCCCGATTGGGATATCCAGGGGCCGGGGTACGTGGATCATGGGCGGCTGCTGCCGCGCACCTCGGTGGAAGAGTTCGGCGCCACCCTGGGCGCATGGTTCGGCGCCGATGCCGGCGCCCTGGACGACGTGTTCCCGCATCTGCGGAATTTCGGTACGCGCGACGTCGGCTTTATGCGCCGGGCGTGATGCCGTGGCAGGCGTCGCATCGGACGGCGGGGCCGTCCATGCGCATGAGGCCTACGCCCGACGCGGTAATGCGTCGAGGCGGGAGACAGGGCGCCGGCCCTTGCCCCAATATCGAGGGCCGGGGCAGAGACGTGGCGGCGCGGCAGCGCCGCAGGGGCCGTGGCTGCGCGGCGTGCCGCCGCACAAGCACAATGACCATGAGGACACAATGGCGAACCACCGAGGGAAACGATGGGCGACGATGGCTTTTCATGGCCGCTTTGGCGGCTTGCCTGGCGCTGTTGGCCGGTGGCGGGCAGGCCCGGGCGGGTGAGACCTACCGCTACAAGGATCCGTTTGGCATCTGGCGCAGCATGACGGTCGACAAGGGCATGGGCAAGTACTACAAGCGGGCGCACGCGCGCGCCGCGGTCCGCTGTCCGGGTTGTGCGCGACGGGTGCTGGTGGGCGGGTCCGCCGGCGCGCCGGCCGCGGCGGCCGTGGCGCGCGCCGACGACGCGCGGGTGGTGGCGCTCAGTACGCATCGCGGGCTGGAGGACTATCGCGGCGTGATCGCCAAGGCGGCGGCCGACTACGGACTGGACAGCGCGCTGCTGGGCGCGGTGATCGCCGTGGAATCGGGGTTCCGCAAGGACGCCCGGTCGCCGAAAGGCGCGCTGGGATTGATGCAGCTGATGCCCGACACCGCGGCGGCCCTGCTCAGCGATCCGGACGTCGAACGCGCCCTGGTGGATCCCGCCACCAATGTGCGCGCGGGTTCGCGGCATCTGCGCAGCCTGATCGACCAGTACCCGGGCCGCCTGGATCTGGCGCTGGCCGCCTACAATGCGGGCCAGGGCGCGGTGCAGAAGTACGACGGCATTCCGCCCTATGCGGAAACCCAGCAGTACGTGCGCGACGTGATCGCGCTGTATGCGCGCTACAAGGCCGGATGGTAGGCGCGGGGCGCTGGCCGACGAGAGTTGAACCGAAGGTGATGCATGCATGGTTTCTGGATGGCGGTGTCCGCCATGGGCGAGTCCCGCCTGGTCTTGCCGGCCGCGCTGGTCGCGATGGCGTTCGTCGCGATGTCCGAACGTCCGCCGGTGTTCCATTGGCTGTGGGCGCTGGCGATCGCCGGTACGGCGGTGCTGGCGTCCAAGCTGGCCTTCCTGGGGTGGGGCATAGGCTGGGCCGCCATCGACTTCACCGGGTTCAGCGGCCATTCCATGGTGTCGGCGGCGGTGTATCCGGTGCTGGGCTATGCGATCGGCAACCGCCATTCGCGTCGCGTGGCCATGTTGCTGGCTTGCGCCGGCGCGCTGTTCGCGCTCTTGATCGGGGGCTCGCGCCTGGTGCTGGGCGCGCATTCCGTTTCCGAAGTGATATCGGGCCTGGCGGTGGGCGCGGCGGTGTCGGGGGTGGTGCTGGCGCGCTGGCCCGTCGGGCGGCTGGGCTTGCGCCTGGGCGCCGTCGCGCTGGCGTTCCTGCTGTCGACGATGGCCAGTTATTCCGTCGCGCCCAAGGTGCGCACGCACGATGTCGTGATTGCACTGGCGCTGGCCCTGTCGGGGCAGAACACACCCTACACGCGCGACCATTTGCACCGCGCTGCGCACACCGGGGCATGAGGCCGGCGCCTTGCTGACCGGATCCTGAACGAAAGGCGGGGGCGGGGGATGTCATAATCTCGCTCCATCGCAGACTCGCCAGCGTTTTTCCGCCATGCCGCTCGCCCTCGGTGCATTCATTGTCCCGCTTATCGTGGCTTGCGCGTTGTTCATGGAGAACGTCGACGCTACCGTACTGGTAACCGCGCTCCCTTCGCTGGCGCGCGACCTGGGCCAGGATCCCATTACCTTGAAGCTGGCCGTGACCAGCTATGTCGTCGGCCTCGGTGTCTTTATTCCGATCTGCGGCTGGGTCGCGGACCGCTTCGGCCCGCGCACCGTGTTCCGTGCCGCCATCGGCGTGTTCGTCGTCGGTTCGCTGCTGTGCGCGGCCTCCAACTCTTTGTTCACCTTCGTGCTGGCGCGTTTCGTGCAGGGCGTGGGCGGCGCCATGATGGTGCCGGTCGGGCGCATCATCATCTTTCGTTCCGTGGCCCGCGCCGACTTCGTGCGCGCCGTCAATTACCTGACGGTACCGGCCCTGCTGGGGCCCGTCGTCGGGCCGTTGCTGGGCGGCTTTATCACGACGTATCTGCATTGGCGCCTGATGTTCTTCATCAATGTGCCCATCGGCCTGCTGGGCATCTACCTCACGAACCGGCACATCGACGATGTGCGCGATACCGAGCCCGGCCACCTGGATTGGCCGGGGTTCGTGCTGTCGGCGGGTGGCGCCTCGCTGTTCATGCTGGGGATGTCCCTGGTCGGTAGCGATGTGGTCAGCGAGCGCGCGACGGCGGCGATGTGCGTGCTGGGGCTGCTGTTCTCCGGGCTGTACGTGCTGTATGCACGCAAGGTACGCAACCCCTTGCTGGATCTGCGCTTCCTGCGCATTCCCACCTTCCACACGAGCGTGCTGGGCGGCTCGCTGTTTCGCATCGGCCTGGGCGCGGTCCCTTTCCTGCTGCCGCTGGCCCTGCAGGAAGGGCTGGGCATGACGCCGTTCGAGGCGGGCATGATCACTTGCGCCTCGGCATTCGGCGCGCTGTTCATGAAGACGATGGCGCAGCCGTTGCTGCGGCGCTTCGGCTTCCGGCCCGTACTGATGGTCAACGCCGCCCTATCGGGCGTGGCGCTTGCCAGCTATGGCATTTTTCACCCGGAGATGTCGCGCGTGGCGATCTGGGTGATCGTCCTGTTCGGCGGGATTTTCCCGTCCCTGCAATTCACGGCGCTGAATGCGCTGGCCTATGCGGAGATCGATAGCGCCGACGTCGGCCGCGCGACCAGCGTGGCCAGCGTGATCCAGCAGATGTCGCTGGGGCTGGGCGTGACGGTGGCGGGCATCGTGTTGCAACTTTCCCATTATGCGCAAGGCCATGCGCAAATCGTCTGGACGGACTTCTGGCCCGCATTCCTGGTACTGGGGTTGTTTTCCGCCGCTTCCATCCCGGTCACCGCGCGCATGCCGCGCGGCGCGGGCAAGGAACTGACACGCGGGCGTTGACGGCGGCGCTGGGGCCCGGCGTCGTTGCCGGCGTGGACGGCGCGGTGAGCGCCGATACTGGCGGGTGGCGTGGCATTATGCCGTCGCCTTTCCCGAAGGCAAGGCAGCCGCGCTTGCTACAGGAAGGACTTGGCCTGCTGCACGACCGCGTCGCAGGCCTGTTCGGCCATGGCGGCTTTCAGGCCGCCACCCAGGTCGACGCTATTGCCCGTACCGGTTTGCAGGATGCCTTTCGCGCCGGACAGATAACCGCTGTCTTTCTGCGGGGCCTGGCCGGTGCTGGCGCCGAGCTTGCTCATCAACTGGTCCTTCAGCGACGAGGCGCTGCCATCGGACAAATACTTGTTCTTGATGCAGTATTCCAGGATGCCGGCGGCGTTGCCCAGGCTGCCGGCACTCAGGGCGCCGGTGTCCGCGCCCGATCCCCCGCCCAATCCGCCCAATCCGCCCAGGCCTCCCAGTGCGCCCTTGAGGTCCAGCCCCTGGGCCGGCGCGGGCGCGCCGAACCCCGTCATCAGCATGCCCGCGAGCACCGCCGCGCCAGCATGGTTGCGTATCTTCATTGCTATCACTCCTGTCTATATGTCCTTGCACCGTCGGCGCCCCGGCGTTCCGCCGGGTTCGCGCGATAATGACGGCGCCCGTAGCCGCGGCGCAGCCTGTTGCCGACAGCCGCGCGCGCGGCTCGGCGTGATCGACGCGGTCGCTCCGCAGCCGGCGTAAGGATAGGCGGATGGGGAGCTCTTCCAGGTAACGATAGGTGCCATAACACTAGTCATCATGACGATACGTATCTTGCTTTCCCGCAGTACCGCCGAACGCCTGCGCGAACCCATCGCGCGGGTCATGAATGGCCGCCCATACGAGTTGCGCCTTGCCGAGCCCACGCTCGGCCACGCGCATGCCGACATCGATGTCGCGTTCATCTCGCGCGACGTCACGGGCGCTTCCACCAAGCACCGGGTGACGGAGTCCCTGGAGGCCTTCTACGAGTCGCTGCGGGCATCGCAGGGCCTGCGCTGGGTGCACGTGCATTCCGCCGGTTTGGACAGGCCGATATTCCCCGAACTGAAGGCGCGCGGCATCGCGGTCAGCGCGTCGGCCGGCGCCAATTCCGAACCCGTCATGCAGACCGCGCTGGCGGGCCTGCTGGCCCTGAACCGCCGCATGCACGTCCTGATGGATGCGCAACGCCAGGGCCGCTGGCTGAAAGCGACGGAACTGACCGTGCCGCGCGACCTGGCCGGCCAGGTCGCGGTGATCGTCGGCTGGGGAAGCATCGGGCAGCGCCTGGGCGCCGTGCTGCGCCTGCTGGGATTGCGGATCGCAGTGGTACGCAGCAGCGCGGAGCCGGTCGACGCCGACACGCAGACCGTGGCCTTCGAGGATATCGGCACGCTGTTGCCGGGCGCGGACTGGCTGATCCTGGCCTGCCCGCTCAGCGATCGCACGCGCGGGCTGATCGATGCGCGCGCGCTCGCGGCCCTGCCCAAGGGCGCACATCTGGTCAATGTGGCGCGCGGCGAAGTCGTCGTGGAAGCGGACCTGATCGCCGCCTTGCGGTCAGGGCACCTGGGCGGCGCCTATCTGGATGTCTACGAGCACGAACCGCTGGATGCGGCCTCGCCGCTCTGGCACATGCCCAACGTCATCGCCACGCCGCACGCCGCCGGCCATTCCGACGGCAATGCCAGGCGGGTGGATGCGATCTGGCTGGAAAAGCTGGAGCAGTGGCTGGCCGAAAACGCGTAAACCGGCGGGGCGGCAGGGCGGCGGGCCCTGCCGCGTCCGCCGGGGAAGTCCTTCGACGGACGCATGCAAGCCGGCGCCGGCGCTATTCCTGCAGCGTGATGTGGGTTTGCTCGATCACCTTGGCGAACTTCGCCGTTTCCGCGCGGCGGAAGGCGTCGAAATCCTGTCGCGACGAGGGGGCGGGCTCCGCGCCCTGGTCCTTCAGGGCCTGCAACAAGCGCGGGTCGCGCATCGCCGCGAGCGCGGCCTGGTTCAGCTTGTCCAGGATGGGCGCGGGTGTGGTACCGGGGGCGAACAGGCCGAACCAGTTCACGACTTCGTAGCCGGCCAGTTGCGGCGTTTCCGTCAGCGCCGGCACATCCGGCAGGGCTTCGACGCGATGGGCGGAAGTCACGGCGATGGGGCGGACCTGCCCGCTCTTGATGAAGGGCATGGCGGCGGCCACGCTGGTGAAAGTCATGGTGACGTGCCGGGCGACGACGTCGGCGATTTGCTGCGCCGCGCCCTTGTACGGGATGTGGCGGATATCGACACCTGCCATGCGATCCAGCAGTTCGCCGCACACGTGCTGGAGGTTGCCGATGCCGCTGGACGAAAACGTCAGCTTGCCTGGCTGCGATTTTGCATAGGCCAGCAACTCGGCAGTGTTCTTCGCCGGCACCGACGGATTCACCACCAGCACATTGGGAATGCGTGCAACCAGCGTCACCGAGGCCAGCTCGCGTGCGGGGTCGAACATCATTTTTTCCTTGTACAGGGAAGGGTTCACCACGATCTCGCCGGCCGCCGACAAAAGGATGGTGTAGCCGTCGGGCTTGGCCTTGGCCACGTAGTTGGCGCCGATCATGCCGCTGGCACCGGGCTTGTTCTCCACGATGATGGATTGCCCCAGCGTATCGTGCAGGCGTTCGGCCATCAGGCGCGCGATCAGGTCGACGCCGCCGCCGGCGGTGTAGGGCACGATCAGGCGCACGGGCATGGAGGGGTAGCCATCGGCGGCATGGCCGCTGAACGGAGCCACCGCGAGCGCGGCGGCGGCGATGCCCAGCGCGGCGCGCAGGCGTAGGGTCGGGGATGTCATCGTGGTCTCCTCACGGTTGGTGTTCACATCGGGCGCTCGTCGTGTCTTGCATCGAGGCCGTGGCGGTCGGCGCGCTCTCGGGCGTGTTCAGGGCGTCATCAATGGTCAGGGCGCGATCGGGGCGCGAAATACCATGCATACCGGACTGCCGGTTTCGGCGGCCGTGCAGGCCCGCGCCAGTTCGCCGCTGTCCGCATCGACGTGAAAGGCGACGATGGTGTCGCTGTCTTCGTTGGCGGCATACAGAAAGCGCCCGGCGGGGTCCAGGGTGAAAAAGCGCGGGGTGCGTCCGCCGCTGGCATAGGCGCGCACGAAGCGCAGGCGGCCGCTGGCGCCGTCGACGGCGAACAAGACGATGCTGTCGTCGCCCCGGTTCGAGGCGTATACGAAGCGTCCGCCCGCATCGACCACGATCGCCGCGGCGCGGCTGTTGCCGGTGCAGCTATCCGGCAGCGAGGGCAATACCTGGAAGGGTGCCAGCGCGCCGGTGGCGGCGTCATGGCGATAGGCGGTGACCGTGCTGTCCAGTTCGTTGACCGCATAGGCGTAAGGCGCGCGCGGGTGGAAGGCGATATGCCGCGGTCCCGCGCCTTCACGCGCCGCCACGACGGCGTGGGGTTCCGGCGTGAGGCGGCCGTCGCGGAAGGCGAAGCTGAAAATCCGGTCCAGGCCTTTGTCCGGCACGATGACGTGGCGTCCGGCCGGATCGAAGGGATTGAAGTGCGGCTTGGCGTGCTGCTGTTCGACGCGGTGCGGTCCGCGCTCGCCCGGCAGCGGCACTTGCTGGCTGACGGGCAGCAGCGCGCCGTCCTCCGCCAGCGGCAGGACGGCCAGGCTGCCGCTCAGGTGATTCGATACGATGATGTGGCGGCCGTCGGGCGCCAGCGCCAGATGCACCGGATTGCGGCCTTCCGTGCCGCGCCGGTTCAGCGGGCTCAGGCGGCCGCTATCCGGATCGATGCGGAAGGCGCTGATATCGCTGGCGTCCCCATGCACGGCATAGAGCACCCGCCCGCCGGGACCGAGTGCCAGGTAGGAAGGATTCACCAGGCCGTCGACTTCCTGCACCAGGCGCAGTGCCCCCGTCGATGCATCGCGGTGCCAGGCCGTGATGCCGCGGCCGCGCGCGTTGCGTTCGCGGGAGGTACGGCAGCCCACGTAGACATCGGCCTTCATGCGCACGCCTCGCTGGGGAAGGCCATCTTGCGCACCACGTACGGCAGCACGCCACCGTGCGCGAGGTAGCGAACTTCCTGTTCCGCATCCAGGCGCAGGGATACCTGCAGCTCATGGCGTGTCCCGTCGGCGCGGTGCATGCGCAGCGCCAGTGTGTTGTCGCCCGTCGTCAGGCCGTCCAGCCCCAGCAGGTCGAAGGTTTCGCTGCCGTCGATCTCCAGCGTTTCCGCGTGGTCCGCGCCGGTGAAAACCAGCGGCAGCACGCCCATGCCGATCAGGTTGCTGCGATGGATGCGCTCGAAACTGCGCGCCACGACCGCGCGCACGCCCAGCAGTGCCTGCGCCTTGGCCGCCCAGTCGCGGCTGGATCCGGCGCCGTAGTTCCATCCGGCGAAGACCAGCAGCGGAATCCCGCGTGCGGCATAGCTGGCGGCCGCGTCGTAGACCGGCAGTACCTCGCGCCGGTCGGCATCCCAGGCCCAGGCACCCGCGCCGCCTTCGATGCCGGCCAGCCGGTTGCGGACAGCCTTGTTGGTGTACGCGCCGCGCAGCATGACTTCGTGATTGCTGCGGCGGGTGGAATATTGGTTCAGGTCTTCCGGTGCCTCGCCGCGCGCCAGCAGCCATTGGCCGGCGGCGCTGGCGGCCGGTATGGTGCCGGCCGGCGAAATATGGTCGGTCGTCACGTTGTCGCCGAATACCATCAGCGCGCGCGCGCCCCGCAGCGCGGCAAGCGTCGGCGCCGTGGGCGCGACCGATTCCAGGTAGCGCGGCCGGCGCAGATAAGTGGAATCCGGCTCCCAGCCGTAGCGCACGCTGGACGGTGCGGACAGCGCCCGCCATTGCGGCGTACCGGCCCACACGGTGGCGGCGCGTTCCTGGAACAGCCGCGGCCGCAGCACCTGCGTCGCCAGCGCGGCGACCTCTTCGTCCCCGGGCAGCAGGTCGCGCAGCCAGACCGCCCGGCCCGAGGCATCCACGCCCAGCGGCTCGTGTTCCAGGTCGACGCGGATATTGCCGGCGAGGGCATAGGCGATCACCAGCGCCGGCGAGGCAAGATAGCCGGCCGGCAGCCGCGGATTGACGCGGCCTTCGAAATTCCGGTTGCCCGATAGCACGGCGACGCCGCGCAGTCCCCGGTCCACCGCGGCCTCGGCCGCGGCCGCCAGGCTGCCCGAGTTGCCGATACAGGTCATGCAGCCGAAGCCGACCAGGCCGAAACCCAGTGCTTCCAGGTCCCGCAGCAATCCGGCTTCGGCCAGGTAATCGCCCACGGTGCGCGAGCCGGGCGACAGCGAGGTCTTGACCCAGGGCTTGCGCTGCAGGCCCCGTTCGCGCGCGCGGCGCGCCAGCAGGCCGGCCTGGAGCATCAGCAGCGGATTGGCGGTGTTGGTGCAACTGGTGATCGCCGCCACCAGCACGGCGCCGTCCACCGGGCGGTCCGCCGGCAGCGGGCCATCCGCGTCCAGCCCCAGGCGTTCGGTGAAGGAGGCGCCGGCGCGGGCCAGCGGCTGGCGTTCATGCGGCTGATGCGGTCCGGCGACGCTGCGCCGCACCGTCGCCAGGTCGAGCGGGATGACGGTGTCGAAGCGCGGTTCGGGCATATCGTCGCGCCGCCACAAACCCTGGGCCTGCAGGCAGGCCCGGACGCGATCGCGCTGCGCCCGGTCGCGTCCGGACAGTTCCAGAAAGCGCATGGCTTCGTCGTCGAAGGGAAAGAACATCACCGTGGCGCCGTACTCGGGAGCCATATTGGCGACGGTGGCGCGGGCTGCCCAACCCAACGTCGACAATCCCGGGCCGCAGAATTCGACGAATTTGCCGACCACCCCATGGGCACGCAGGATCTCGGCGAGGGTAAGCGCCAGGTCGGTGGCGGTGACGCCGGCCGGCAAACGGTTGCTCAGCCGCACGCCGACGACTTCCGGGTAGGCAATGGGCACCGGCTCGCCCAGCAGGGCGGCCTGGCTTTCCAGGCCGCCTATGCCCCAGGCCAGCACGCCGATACCGTTGATCATCGGCGTGTGGCTGTCGGTGGCCACCATATCGTCCGGATGCAGCAGGGCCTGCCCGTCGGCGGTGCGCGCCGCGCATACGACTTCGGCCACCGCTTCCATGTTCATCTGGTGGATGATGCCGGTCCCGGGCGGGATCACCTTGAAATTCGCCAGACTTTGCTCGGCCCAGCGGATGAAGCGGTAGCGCTCGCCATTGCGGCGGAAGTCGATGTCCAGGTTGGCCTGCACCGCATCCGGCTCGTCATAGTGCTCCACGATGACCGAGTGGTCGATCGTCAGCACCGCCGGAATCAGGGGATTGACGCGGGCCGGATCGCCGCCGAGTTCCGCCACGGCATCGCGCATGCCGGCGAAGTCCGCCAGCGCCGGCAGACAGGTGGTGTCGTGGAACATCAGACGGTTGGGACGGAAAGGCACTTCGCAGGCCGGGCCACGGCCGCCGGCGCGGGCCAGGACCGGGGCCAGGGCGTCGGGCTGGCAGCGCGCGACGTTCTCGATCAGCAGCCGGATGGAATAGGGCAGGGCGGCCAGATCCCCGGCGGGCAGGATGCGGCGCAGCGCGACGTAGGCATAGTCCTGCCCGTTCACGGCAAGATGGTCGAGCAGGGCGGGATCGGGCTGGTTCATGGCAGGCGGTACGGCAGGTGGGCGCGGCTGCGGGATGGCGGCGCGGCATGCAGGCATCGTAAGCGCCCGGCGCGGCAATGAAAATTTCCGCTTTGGCTAGCGAGCGTTTCCATTAAGAGAACGCGCGCCTTTGTTGTCGGATTTCAGTCGCGAAGATAGCCCACCAGGGACCGCGCGGTGGGAGGAAGCGTTTCCATATTGCGCACGCCGATCAACAGATTCCGCCTGGCCCAGGGCTCGGCCAGCGTCAGCGCGCGCAGCTTGCCGCCGCGCAGGTAGGGCACGGCCACGGCGCGCGGCAGGATAGCGATCCCCAATTGCGCCGCCACCAGTTTGCACATGCAATCGAAGCCGCTGATCCGGATGCGCGGGCGCAGCGGCTTGCCGCGTTTCTTGGCCTCTGCCGTCAATAGCGCGTGCACCGAGCTGTCCAGGTGCGGACCGACGAACTCATGGTCCAGCAGCGTGTCGAAGCGCACCTTCTGCCGCTGCGCCAGCACATGACTGGCGGGCACCACCGCCACCAGTTCGTCCTGCCGGTAGGGAAACAGCTGCAAGCCCTGCGCCGGCGTCTGTTCCGCGAAAATGCCCAGGTCGGCATGGCCTTCGGCCACGGCGCGCACCACCGCCGTGCCCACGCCTTCCTCGATATCGAATTTGATCTGCGGGTAGTCGTTGGCGTAGCGCTCGATATCCCCGGGCAGGAACTGCGCCAGGGCCGACGTAATGGCGTGGATGCGCACATGGCCCTTGACGCCGGCGGCGTATCCGCACAGTTCTTCATCCATCAGCGCCAGGGTGTGCTGCAGCTGCCGGGCATAATGCAGCAGGGATTGTCCCGCCGGCGTCAGGTCCACGCCGCGCGCGTAGCGCACGAGCAGGGGCGATCCGGCCTGCGCTTCCAGCTCGGCGATGCGCTTGCTGATGGCCGATACCGCCAGGTGCTTGCGTCGGGCGGCCCGGGTCAGGTTCTTTTCCTCCGCGACGGCGGTGAACAAATCCAGGCTGGTAAGGTCGTAGCGCATGGTCGGGAGGTATCCGCGAGGTATCCAGGTGGGTGGCGGCGAGCCGGGTTGCGCGCGCGCGGCCTTCCGGGCGCATAATTACGCGACTTTGTCATAACCCAGGTGGGATTTCACGACCCCAGCGATGAAAGCGCAACCGCTAAGATTCGACCGTACCGTGATCGACGATGTGCTGGCAGGCCGGAAGGTCCAGACGCGCCGGATCCTGAAACCGCAACCGCCTGACAATACCGTCGGCTGGCTGCGGGAAATCGGGCCCGCCGGCAAATGGATCGCGGTGGAAGAGCCGCCGCCACCGCCTTCGCGCCGGCGCGTGCGGCGCATGGTCTGCCCTTACGGCGAACCGGGCCACGCCATCCGCGTGTATGACGACGGCGGGGTGGCGTTCGCGCAGGTCACGCTGGTCGGCGTGCGCATCCAGCGCCTGCAGGACATCAGCGAAGCCGACATCGTCGCCGAAGGTTGCGCCGAAGGGCAGAGCGGTCGTGGCGGCTTTTTGCCCGGCATGCCCTTGAAATCGGTCTTCGCGCTGGCCTGGTGCGAACTGCACGGCGCGCGCGCCTGGGCGGTCAATCCATGGGTATGGGCCCTGGAGTTCAGGCTCGCGCAGGCTTTGCCGTATTCGCGCCAGACGCCGGCCCAGGATGCGCCGGCGCCTCGAAGCGGGCTGCCAGAAAGTCCATGAAGGTGCGTACCCGCGCCGACAGGTGGCGGCGGCTGGGGTAGTACGCGAAGAGGTCCGCCGGCGGCAGCGTGTAGGCGGGCAGCAGGCGGCGCAGTCGCCCGGTTTCCAGGTATTTGGCCAGGTCCCATTCCGAGCGGACCAGGATGCCGTGCCCGTCCAGGGCCCAGCCCAGCACGATATCGCCATCGTTGCTGGCCAGCGCGCCGCTGACTTTCACCGCCTGGGTTTCGCGGTTGCGGGTAAAGCGCCAGACGCCATAGGCCTCGTCGTTCTGCCGGTGGATGATGCAACGGTGCGCGGCGAGATCGGCGGGGCGCTGCGGCGCGCCATGGCGCGCCAGGTAGGCGGGAGACGCGCACAGGAACCGCCGGTTGCTTTGCAGGCGGCGCGCGCTGAGCCGGCTGTCCGGCAGGGTGCCGAAACGCACCGCCAGGTCCAGGCCGTGCTCCACCAGGTCCACGGGGCGGTCGGTGACCTCCAGGCGCACTTCGACGTCCGGGTGCAGCCTGGCATAGTCCGACACCAGCGGCGCGATAACGGTACGGCCGAAGCCCAGCGTCGCATTGACCCGCAGCAGGCCGCGCGGTTCGGCGCGGGTGCTGGTGACCTGGTCTTCCATTTCGCGGATATCGGCCAGGATGCGGCTGGCGTGGCGCAGATAGGTCTCGCCTTCGCTGGTCAGGCCGACGCGCCGGGTCGTCCGGTTGACCAGCCGTACCCCCAGGCGCTGTTCCAGCTGCGCCAGCCGCTTGGTGGCGGCCGGCGGGGTGATGTCCAATTCCCGCGCCGCCGCCGACAGGTTGCCGTGCTTGGCCAGCAGGACGAAAAACATCAGTTCGGAAGCGGTGTCGGTCTTCATGATTTATTCACTTTGGGTGAATAATAATTTTTCTTCAGGCGAATGGAAAGGCGGCGGGGTTTCGTTAACCTGTGGGCCATGCCTTTACCCGCCCCGCCAGGGCGACCGCGCCAGGAGACCGCCTTGAGAATCGTCGAAATCCGCGAGCAGACCAAGCCCATCAGCTCGCCCATCCGCAATGCCTATATCGACTTCAGCAAAATGACGCTGAGCCTGGTCGCGGTCGTCACGGACGTGATACGCGACGGCAAGCCGGTAGTGGGTTACGGCTTCAACTCCAACGGCCGCTATGGCCAGGGGATGCTGATGCGCGAGCGCTTCATCCCGCGCGTGCTGTCCGCCGAGCCGGACACGCTGCTGGACGACACCGGGCAGAACCTGGATCCGCACAAGATCTGGGACCGCATGTTCATCAACGAGAAGCCCGGCGGGCATGGCGAGCGTTCGGTCGCCATGGGCACGCTGGACATGGCGGTGTGGGATGCCGTCGCCAAGATCGCCGGCAAACCCTTGTTCCAGCTGCTGGCCGAGCGCTACGGCACGGGGCAGCCCGACCGCAAGGTGTTCGTGTACGCGGCCGGCGGCTATTACTACCCGGGGCAGGACCTGGAGAAGCTGAAGGACGAGATGCGCGGCTACCTGGACCGCGGCTATACCGTCGTCAAGAAAAAGATCGGCGGCGCGTCTCTGGACGAGGACCTGCGCCGCATCGATGCGGTATTGAGCGTGCTGCAGGACGGCCAGCGGCTATGCGTGGACGCCAACGGCCGCTTCGACCTGCAGACCGCCGTCGCCTACGCGAAGGCCCTGTCGCAATACGATCTGTTCTGGTACGAGGAAGCCGGCGATCCCCTGGACTACGCCTTGCAGGCGGAGCTGGCGCAGCACTACGAGAAACCCATGGCGACGGGCGAGAACCTGTTTTCCATGCAGGACGCGCGCAACCTGATCCGCTACGGCGGCATGCGGCCGGACCGCGACTGGCTGCAGTTCGACTGCGCGTTGAGCTATGGTCTGGTGGAATATCTGCGCACGCTGGAGATGCTGAAGGAAAACGGCTGGTCGCCCAGCCGCTGCATTCCCCACGGCGGGCACCAGATGTCGCTGAATATCGCGGCCGGATTGGGACTGGGCGGCAACGAATCGTACCCGGATCTGTTCCAGCCCTATGGCGGGTTTCCGGACGGCGTGCGGGTGGAGAACAGCCATATCGTCATGCCGGACCTGCCGGGTATCGGCTTCGAGGGCAAGGCCGATCTGTATGCGGAAATGCGGGCCTTGTCGGCCTAGCGTCGGCAGGCCCTGGCCACTGTCTCACCGACACCGCTTCCTAGGCCATGATGTGGACGCCGCCGTCGATATACACGGTTTCGCCGGTGAGCAGCCTTGCATAGGGCGAGGCCAGGAAGGCGCAGGTCATGCCGACATCCATGATGTCGACCAGTTCGCCCAGGGGCGCGCGGCGCTCGGCCTCCGTCAGCATGACGTCGAAGTTCTTCAGGCCGGAGGCCGCGCGGGTTTTCAGCGGACCGGGCGAGACCGGATGCACCCGGATGCCCTTGGGGCCCAGTTCGTATGCCAGATAGCGGGCGCAGGCCTCCAGGGCGGCTTTGACCGGGCCCATGACGTTGTAATTGGGCACGACGCGGTTGGCGCCGTAGTAGCTCATGGTGAACATCGCGCCGCCGTCCTTCATCAGGGGCGCGGCCCGTCGCGCCATCCGGACGAAGGAATGGCACGAGATATCCATGGCCTGCGCGAAGCCCTCGGCCGAACAGTCCAGCAGCCCCCCCTGCAGGTCGGCTTTCGGCGCCCACGCCACGGAATGGACCAGGATATCCAGGCGGCCCCACTCTTTCTCGATATGGGCGAATACGGCCTCGAGGTCGCCGGGGCGCGTGAAGTCCAGGGGCATGAAAATCGGCGCCTGCAGATCGCGCGCGATCGGCTCCACATACGATTTGGTCTTCTCTCCGGCGTAGGTGATGGCCAGTTCGGCACCGACCTCGCGAAAAGCCTTGGCGCAGCCGTAGGCGATCGAATGCTCGTTGGCGATGCCGCATACCAGGGCCTTGGCGTCTTTCAGGATGCGGCGGGGAGGGTCTTCGGTCATGATGGTGTCCTCGCGGTGTCCGGGCCGGCAACCGGCTCTGCCGCGCGCCCGCCGCGCGCCACCTGGACGGTATGGCGCGCGATCATCAGTTCTTCGTTGGTTGGGATCACCCATACCGATACCCGGCTGGACTGGGCGCTGATGCGCGGACCCTGCGCGGCATTGCCCGCTTCGTCCAGCTGCACGCCCAGCCACGCGGCGCCGCGGCAGACGCGGTCGCGGATGGCCGGCGCGTTTTCGCCGATGCCGGCCGTGAAAACCAGGGTGTCGATGCCGCCGGCCGCGGCGGCGAGCGAGCCGAGCTCGCGTCCGATGCGATAGACATACAGCGCGATCGCGAAGCGCGCGCGTTCGTCCTCGCTGGCGAGCAGGACGCGCATGTCGCTCGATATGCCCGACACGCCCAGCAAACCGGACTGCTTGTAGATCAGGGTTTCGATGGCGCGGGCATCCATGTCCAACTCGTCCATCAGGTAAAGGATGACGCCCGGGTCCAGCGTGCCGCTGCGCGTGCCCATGGGCAGGCCGTCCACGGCGGTGAACCCCATGGTGCTGGCCACGCTGCGGCCATTCACCAGCGCGCACATGCTGGCGCCGTTACCCAGGTGCGCGACGATGGCGCGGCCGCGCGCGCCTTGCGCGTCGAAGCGGGGCAGCGCGCCGGCGATGTATTCGTAGGACAGGCCGTGAAAGCCATAGCGCCGCACGCCGCGTTGCGTGATCGACGGCGGCAGGGCGAAGGCCTGCGCCACCTCGGGCTGCGCACGATGAAACGCCGTATCGAAGCAGGCAACCTGGGGCAGGTCCGGGCGCACCCGCGCCACCGCCTCGATGGGCTTGAGGTTGTGCGGCTGGTGCAGGGGCGCCAGCGGGGCCAGCCGGCCCAGCGCGGCGATCACCTCGGGCGTCACCCGCACGGCCTCCGCGTATTGCTCGCCGCCGTGGACGACGCGATGGCCCACCGCCGCGAGCTGGTGATCGCCTTTATGGGCGCGCAGGAAATCGACCAGCCAGGCCACGGCGCCATCGTGATCCAGGGCCGGCGTTCCGGTCCATTCGCGCGACTCGATTTTTTCGCCCTCGGCATCCAGCACCGTCAGCCGCGCTTTTTCCACATAAAGGCCGGCGACCTGCCCGCGCAGCAGCAGGGGCAGCGACCTGTCGGCGGCATCGAAGACGCTGAACTTGATGCTGGACGAGCCGGCATTCAGGACAAGTATGACGTCGGCCATGGCTTACCCCAGGACCTTGGCGCTTTCGCGGCGGGCCTGCGCGACCAGCACCGCGACGGCGCAGGAAGCCAGCCGCGTCATCACGGAATCCGCCCGGCTGGTCAGGATGATGGGCACGCGCGCGCCCAGCACGATGCCGGCGGCATCGGCTCCCGCCAGGAAAGAAAGACTCTTGGCCAGCATGTTGCCCGCTTCCAGGTCCGGCGCCATCAGGACATTGGCGCGTCCCGCCACCGGCGACGCGATTTGCTTGATGCGCGCGGCTTCCATGTCGATGGCATTGTCCAGCGCGAGCGGGCCGTCGACGAGTGCGCCCTTGATCTGGCCCCGATCGACCATCTTGCACAGGGCCGCCGCCTCGACCGTGGAGGGTACTTTGGCGCTGACGGTTTCCATGGCGGAAAGAATGGCCACGCGGACTTCCGGCAGCCGCAGGATATGCGCGAAGTCGATCGCGTTCTGCAGGATGTCGGCTTTCTCGTCCAGGGTAGGCGCGATATTCACGGCGGCATCGGTGACGATCAGCGGCTCTTCGCGGCCGGGCACGTCCATGACGAAACAATGGCTGATGCGGCGCGCGGTGCGCAGGCCGGCGTCGCGGCCCACCACGGCGGCCATTAGCTCATCCGTATGCAGGCTGCCCTTCATCAACGCTTCGGCCTTGCCTTCCCTGACCAGCGCCACCGCCGCCGCGGCGGCGGCATCGCTGTGGGAGGCATCGACGATTTCGATTCCGGCGATATCGATCCCGGCGTTCGCGGCGACCTCCCGTATGCGTTCGCGCGGACCGACCAGGATAGGAACGATCAAATCCATCCTGGCCGCCTGCACCGCGCCTTCCAGCGACGAGGTGTCGCAGGGATGGACGACCGCGGTGGGCGTAGCCGGGATGGTCTTGCAATAGTCGATCAGGCGCTGGTACTTGAGGTGTTTGGATTCCATATCGCCTCCGCCGCGTGGGCTGGGGATCAGGCACGCTTGAGCGCGGCCTGACGGCGCCGTGGTCCGGCCCCCCGAGTATGGGCCGGGCCGCGTTCGGCTTCCTTGACCTTCGTCATTTTTTCCGAGGCCAGCACGCGCCGGATCCGGCCCAGCATCTCGACCTGGGCATCGCTGGTGGCCAGGCCGCGCACCCGTTCGTCGGCCATGAGCTTCGCCACCAGGTCCAGGAAGCGCTTGCGGTCGGCGGGATCGCGCAGCAATTGCGGCAGTGTCTCGATCGCCCGTTCCGTCTCGTATTGCGCGACGATCTCCTGCTGGCCGCGGATGCTGCGCCATTCGTGCAGCGAGATGCGCGGCAGGTATTCGGCATACTCGGTCGCCAGCTCGTGGCGCAGCTCCAGGCGGGACAAAGGCATGGGCTGGTCCTGCCGGCGCAACAGCGCCGCCACCCGCGCGAGCGCCTCCACGTAGCCGCCTTCCGCGATGGCGTTCAAGGCGTCGCGGACGAAGGGCAGAGTGCGCGCGTCCTGCTGGACTTCTCCACGGAGCGCGGCGCCATTTCTGCCGTCCGCAAGGTAGCGCGAATAGACACTGCCGTACGTTGTGAAAAACGCAGCCTCGGTCAGGGCATCGCGCGTATCCCGGTAGTAGTCCAGCGCAGCGCCGACCATACCGGCGGCGTTGCGCTCGGCGCGGCGCAGCACATCGTCGTCGGGCAGCGCCTGGCGGTTCTCCCTGACCGCCTGCGCCGCGGGCGCCAGCCACCACAGCCAGGGATTCAGGTCCGAGATGGCCCAATTGCGTACCCGCAAGGGGTGAAGTTCCCGCATGCGCCGGGCCGTGTAGTCGTTGGCCATGGCCTGCACCCACGGCTGGGCGAACAGGTTATAGCCTTCCTGCAGGAAGTCCGACACCATGGCCACGGCCTCGAATGGCTTTTCGTCGACACGCTGGAAGCGGTTGAGACGCGCCGCGATATCTTCCAGGCGATGTTCCTGGAATTCCACTTCATACGTGACCTTGCCGTCCTTGTCGCGGCGATCGGCGATCGTCATGCCGTACAGGCCAGGCGGCAGCGACTCGATGGTTTTCAGCACCGAGACGATCTGCGCATGTTCCTTCTTCGCCACCTTGCCGGAGACGAAGATGCCCAGGTGCCCGATGCTTTCGTGAAGCAGCCCGACAATCACCTGCCCGCGGCTTTTGATCTCTTCCGTGCTGCCATACACGTCGACGACCCAGTTGAAGGCCTGTTGCGGCGGTGTGATGTTGTCCCCCAGCGAGGCGAACAGGACGATGGGTGTCTTGATCGAGCGCAGATCCAGGCGCTGTCCATCCTGCTTGATGTCGCCGCCCCAGAGCTTGTTGCCGACGAAGAGGTTGCGCGTGATCCATTCGATCTCTTCGCGGTTCATCAGGTAGAAGCCGCCCCACCAGCGCTCGAATTCCAGGAATCGGGGGGGCTCGGTGTCCACCTTGTCGTAGACGGTGTAATACTTTTCCCACAGGCTGTTGGCGGGATTCAGCTCTTCGAAGTTCTGCACCAGCCAGGCGCCGTCGAACTTGCCGTTGCCCAGGTCGGCCAGCAGGGACGCCGTCCAGGTCCCGCCCAGCATGCCCCCGGCATAGCGCATGGGGTTGTCGCCTTCGCCCTCGCGCCATGCGCCGCCCCAATAGGACATCGGCGCGCCATTGATGACGATGGGACCCGTGTCGTCGGGCCCCGAGGCCGCCAGCATCATGGCCGCCCAGCCGCCCTGGCAGTTGCCGACCAGGGCCGGCTTGGGCGAGTCCGGGTGCAGCGCGCGCACCTTCTGCACGAACAGGCGTTCGGCGTGGCAAACGTCCTGCAGGGTCTGGCCCGGCTCGGGGTCGCGGAAGAACACGACGAAGTACACGGGATGTCCGGCACGCAGCGCGACGCCGACCTGCGAGTCGTCCTTGAAACCGCCGATGCCCGGCCCGTGGCCGGCGCGCGGATCGATGATGATGTACGGGCGCTGCCGGTCGTCGACGACGACGCCCTCCGGCGGCTTGATGCGCAGCAGGGCATAGTTCACCGGGCGGTCGAAGGCGCGCCCGTCGGCGACGATCTCGTAGTCGAAATGCAGGACGGGTTTCAGCCCCTGGGCGGCGTTGGCGATGAAGTTGTTGCCTCGCTGCCGCAAGGTATCCCAGAACAGGATGGAGCGCTGCATCGCGTCGACCGCATAGCCGTACCAGCCCAGGACGCTCATCGCGGCGGCCATGCCGTTGGCGGCTTGTCCTTGGCCCGTTCCGCCGGCCTGCTGGCCGTCGCCGGCCGCTGCCGCCTGGCCATCGCCGGGGATCCCGGCAGCCTGGCGCGCCCGTGTGGCATAGCGTTCGTTGGCTGTCTCCAGGCGCTTGAGCAAAAGCAGCGCGGCCTTGGTGCAGATGTCGTGACTGCGCGCGAGTTGGGTTCCTGCGTCCACGGCGAGAACCTCCTGGGCTCGTTGCCCCTGCGACGGCGGCGATCCTGGGGATGATTGCCTCGCGGATCGGGACGAGTGCATCGGGTAATGAAGAAGATGGTAGAGAGGCGTATGGCGCGGCGCAAGATCGCGGCGGGTATTAGATAACTATGAGGTAGTGCTAAGGATGAGGCATGGCGGGCGGCCGTGCGCTTTTGGCGTGCCGCCTTTTCAAACCGATGTGCGCCGCGAAAAATAGCGGGATGCGGCGTGGCGATACATGGGCGATCGCCGGGAGGAACCGACATGGCAGCGCTGTTGATCAACCACGTGCAGGACAGCACCTCCGACGAGGACGTTCGCGGCTTCCTGATGAAGTACGGTTTCCCGTCCTACGACCGTATTCAGCGCATCCCGGGAGACGGGTCGCGTCCTGCCGTGCTGCTTACGTTCAACGAGCTCAGCGTGGCGGCGCTGCGCAAGCTGGTGCCCCGGATACACGAGATGTACTGGAATAACCACACCATTACCGCGTTGGCGCTGAACGAACCGCCGCGGGTATAGCAGCCTGGCGGACCTGCCCAACGTCCGCCGCGAGGGGGCCATCGTCCCGCGTGCGGAAGGACCGGTGCCCGGGCCGCCCGTGCCGGCCCGCAGCGTTCAGGCATCGCCGCCCGCGGCGTCCCTGTCCAGGTACCACAGCAATTCCCCTTGGGGCCGTACGCGGCCGGAGGGGACGTCGGGATCGTGCGCGCGGGCCCGGCTAACCGCGGACCTTTTTTTGTCGCCCGCGGCCAGGAAGACGACCGCGGCGGCGCTGTCCAGCGCGGGGAAGGTCAGAGAGATACGCGGCTCGTCCTTGACGCCCACCACCGCCACCGTCCAGTCCCGGGTGTCGTCGACCTGCGGCGCGCCGGGGAACAGGGATGCCGTGTGGCCGTCATCGCCTATGCCGAGCAGATTGACGTCGAAGAGCGGGCGGCCGGGCTCCAGCCGCGCGGACCCATAGTATTCGCGCAACAGGTCCGCATAGCGCCTGGCCGCCGATTCCGGCGTGCCGTCCGTGGGCATCGGATGCACGTTTTCCGCGGGAATCGGGATACTGTCGATCATCGCCTGCCGGGCCATGCCGTAGTTGCTGCGCGGATCGTCATAAGGCACGAAGCGCTCGTCGCCCCAGAACAGATGTACGCGCGACCAGTCGATGCGTCGTGCGCGCTCCGGCTCGGCCAGCAGGGCATAAAGGGGCCGGGGCGTGCTGCCGCCGGACAGCGCCAGGGCGAAACGCCCCTCGCAGGCGGCAATGCGCGCCGTCAGCCAGTCGGCCAGATTCGCCACCAGGCTGGTCGCGTTCTCGAAAATACAGGCTTGTTCCTTGTTCATCGATACCTCCTTGGCGCCGCGCGCCGGCCCCGCGCGGGGCGGATCGGGCTAAATGCCCGGCAGAATGAAGCGCTGCACGGCGGCGGCCAGGCCGTCGTCCGCGTTGCTGGCCGTGGTCACAGTCGCCTGTGCCCGCACCTGAGCCGAGGCCTGCCCCATGGCGATGGAAAAACCGGCCCGCTCGAACATCGGCACGTCGTTATCGCCGTCGCCGATTACGGCCGTAGCGGCCAGCGGGATCCCCAGATGGCGCGCCAGGGCTTCCACGGCATCGCCCTTGTTGGCGCGCGCGTGGTTGACGTCCAGGTAGTAGACCTGCGACCGCGATGCGCGCGCATCGGGCGCGATGCGCGGATTGAGCGTTTCCTCCAGGCGGACCAGGCCGGCGGCGTCCGCGCTGGCCGCGACGATCTTGCCGATGCGGTCGAGGTAGGGTTCGAAGCTGTCCACCTGCGTGCCGTCGAAGCCCAGCGTATGCCGCTCCAGCGGCACATACGGGCCGTGCGGGTCGCGCAGCAGCCATTGGTCGTCGGCGAACACCCAGGTTTCCACCGGCGCGCCGCTGAAAAGATCCAGGGCGACGCGCGCGTTGGAGGCGGTCAGGGGGTGCGATTCGATCACCCGACCGGAGGGATCGACGATGGCGCCGCCGTTGAAAGCCGCGGTCGGGGCGGTCAGCCCGAGCATGCGGACCAGCGTCTGCATGCCCCGCGGCGGCCGGCTGCTGACCAGCGTGAATGCCACGTCCGCGTCGCGCAGGCCCTGGATGGCGGCCAGCGTGGCCGCGCTGACCTGCTTGTCCGGGCGCACCAGCGTGCCGTCGACGTCCGACACCAGCAGGCGGATGGGGGGCGCCGGCGTGGCGCCGCCTATTTCAGGCCGTGCCATGCGCGTCCGTCCCGCCGCAGCAGTTCGTCCGCGGCTTCGGGACCGTCCGAGCCGGCCGCGTACAGGTGCACGTCCGTGCAGCCCTGCCATGCATCCAGGAAAGGCTGCACGGCGCGCCAGCCGTTCTCGATGTTGTCCGCCCGCTGGAACAGCGTCTGGTCGCCGATCATGCAGTCGTAGAGCAGGGTTTCGTAGCCGGTGGACGGCTGCATCTTGAAGAAATCGGAGTACGCGAAGCCCATCTGGATGTTGTCGATTTCCAGCGTGGTGCCCGGCTTCTTGGCCTGGAAGTCGAACCACATGCCTTCGTCGGGCTGGATCTGGATGATCAGGTAATTGGGCCGCATGCGATGCACGTGCGTATCGCGGAAGGGCGACATCGGCGCGGGCTTGAAGCAGATGGCGATCTGCGTATTGCGCACGCCCAGGCGCTTGCCGGTACGCAGGTAGAAGGGCACGCCGGCCCAGCGCCAGTTGTCCACCCACAGCTTGAGCGCGGCGTAGGTCTCCGTGCAGCTGTCCGGCGCCACGCGGTTTTCCTCGCGGTAGCCCGGCACCCGCACGCCATTGATCTCGCCGGTGGCATATTGGCCGCGCACCGAATTGCGGCGCGCCTCGTCGGCGGTCTGCGGGCGGATCGCCGCGACCACCTTCGCCTTTTCGCTGCGCACTTCATCGGCGCCGAAGGTGGTCGGCGGCTCCATGGCCACCATGGCCAGCAACTGGAACAGGTGGTTGGGCACCATGTCGCGCAGTGCCCCGGTGCGTTCGTAGAAATTGCCGCGTTGTTCGACGCCGACGGTTTCGGCGGCGGTGATCTGCACGTGGTCGACGTAATGGTTGTTCCAGAACGATTCGAACAGCCCGTTGGAGAAGCGGCTGACCAGGATGTTCTGCACCGTCTCCTTGCCCAGGTAATGGTCGATGCGATAGACCTGGCGCTCATTCATCACCGCCAGGATGCCGGCGTTCAGGTCCTGCGCGGTTTTCAGGTCCGAGCCGAAGGGCTTTTCCACGACGACGCGGCGAAACTGGTCGTCGCCTTCGCGCAGCAGGCCGGCATGCGCCAGGCGGGTGATCACCTCGCAGAAGAAGCGCGGCGCCGTGGCCAGGTAGAACACGGCATTGCGCGTGCCGGAAGCCTCGATGCGCTGGGCGATGGCCTGGTAGGTGGCGTCGTCCAGGAAGTCGCCTTCCAGATAGCTGATGCGCTGGGCCAGGCGGTCCCACAGCTTCTGGTCCAGCGCCGGCTCGCCGCCTTCGGCGCTGCCCCGCTTGGCGGACATTTCCTGCATGAAGTCCGCGAGCTTGCCGCGGTATTCGTCGTCGCTGACCTTGTTGTGGTCCACGCCGATGATGCGCAGGGCGTCGCCGACGAGCCCGTCGCGCGTCAGGTTGTAGAGGGAAGGCACCAGCAGGCGCTTGACCAGGTCGCCATGCGCGCCGAACAGGAAGAGGTTGGCCGGCGGCGCCACCTGCGAGCGCGAGGCGCGGCCGGTCGATTGCGCGGCAGCCATCACTTTTTCTCCTCGACGTGCCCGCCGAAACCGAAGCGCATCGCCGACAGCATCTTGTCGCCGAAGGTGGCGTCCTGGCGCGAGCGGAAGCGGGCGAACAGGGCGCTGGCCAGCACGGGCGCAGGCACCGCCTGTTCCACTGCCGCGTCTATGGTCCAGCGCCCTTCGCCGCTGTCGGCGACGTCGCCGGAGAAGCCGGCCAGCTTGGGGTCCTTGGCCAGCGCGGTGGCGGTCAGATCCAGCAGCCAGGAGGACACCACGCTGCCGCGGCGCCAGACTTCGGCGACGTCGGCGACTTCGATGTTCAGCCGCTGGTCCTCCGGCAATTGTTCCGAACCCTTGGTTTTCAGGATGTCGAAACCCTCGGCATAGGCCTGCATGATGCCGTACTCGATGCCGTTATGGACCATCTTCACGAAATGGCCGGAGCCGGCGGGTCCGGCGTGGATGTAGCCCTGTTCGGCACGCGGATCGCGGCCTTCGCGGCCGGGCGTGCGCGGAATGTCGCCCAATCCCGGGGCCAGGCAGGAGAAGATGGGGTCCAGGTGCTTCACGACCTGATCTTCGCCGCCGATCATCATGCAGTAGCCGCGTTCCAGGCCCCAGATGCCGCCGGACGTGCCCACGTCCACGTATTCGATCTTGCGGGCGGCCAGCGCCTTGGCACGGCGGATGTCGTCCTTGTACATGGTGTTGCCGCCGTCGATGATGATGTCGCCCGGCTCCATCAGCCCGGCCAGCGTATCGATCATGTGTTCGGTGACGGCGCCCGCCGGCAGCATGACCCAGACGGCGCGCGGCTTGGCCAGCTTGGCGATCAGGGCCTCGACGTTGTCCACGCCGGTCGCGCCTTCCGACTGCAGCTCCTTCACCTTGTCCAGGCTGCGGTTGTACACGATGACTTCGTGCTTGTTGCGCATCAGGCGGCGCGCGATGTTGGCGCCCATGCGCCCAAGTCCAATCAATCCGAGTTGCATAGGGGTTCTCCGATTAGTTCGTCACTTGCTTGATGGCTTTGACCAGGCGCGCGAGACCGCTTTCGACATCGCCGCCGCGGATGTGCACCCGCAGGTAGCGGCGGCCGCGTTCGGCCAGTACTTGCAGGTCGCCCAGCGCCTGGGCAGCCTGCACGGTGCCGAAGCTGATCTTGCGCCCCGGCACGGACAAGTCGCGTGCCGGGTCGGCGGTGATCTGCAGGAATACCCCGCTGTTCGGGCCGCCTTTGTAGGCCTGCCCCGTGGAATGCAGGAAGCGCGGCCCGAAGCCGCCCACGGTGGCGACCTTGTAGCGGTCGCGCATCGCCACGCGCAGGCTGGCGATCTGCCGTTCGTGCGCGGCGTTGCGGGCGACATAGGCCAGCACGGCGGCGTAGTCGCCCTTGCCCAGCCGCGCCAGGTGCGCGCGCAGCACGCTCTCCGCCGAGCCATCGGTAGCCAGTGAAGCATCGCCGTAGAAGGCCAGTTCGCCATCCTCGGCGATCGGTGTTTCGGGCGGCAGCTTGCCGGTCTTCTCGTAGGCGTCCGTCAGGGCGCGCGTTTTGACCTTGCTGGCTTCCACATCGGGCTGGTCGAAGGGGTCGATGCCGATCACCGCGCCCGCCACGGCGGTGGCGATCTCCCAGCGGAAGAATTCCTGGCCGATGGCGGCGCGGCGCGGCAGCGTGATGCGGATCACCGGATGGCCGGCGGCCGCCAGGGCCTGCACCTTGGCATCGAGGTGCGCGGTGTCGTCCTCGGCGCAGCGCAGGTAGGCGAACACGCGGTCCTGCCCGTAGACGTCCGGCGTGGCGATGGGTTCGAGGTCCACCGGGACGATGCCCTTGCCGTGCTTGCCGGTGGATTCGGCCAGCAGTTGTTCCAGCCAGGAGCCGATGCTGGCCACGGCGGGGGAGGCGAAGACGGTCAGCTTGTCGCGGCCTGCCCGCGCGGCTTCGCCCAGGATGGCGCCCAGGCGCACGCCGGGATTGACCGAGGGCGGCGACGACGGCCCGCAGGCGCGCACCATGGGCTGGGTGATGTCGAAGAAGTGCGCGACGTTGTGGCCCATGACGCCCAAGGGCACCATGCCGAATACCGATAGCACCGAGTAGCGGCCGCCGATGGCCGGATCGCCGTGGAAGATCGCGCGATAGCCGGCCTGCTTCGCGGCGGCTTCCAGCTTGGATCCCGGGTCTGTGATCGCGACGAAATGCTTGCCGGCGTTTTCCTGGCCCACCGCCGCCACGGTGGCGGCATGGAAGTGCGCGTTCAGGATCTCGGGCTCCAGCGTCGAGCCGGATTTGCTGGAGACGATGAAAAGGGTGCGGGCGATATCGATGCCGCGTTCCACGGCGCCGATTTCTTCCGGGTTGGTGGAATCCAGCGCATGCAGCGCCAGGCCCTGGCCCGATTCGCCCAGGGTGTGCGCCAGCACTTCGGGACCCAGGCTGGAACCGCCCATGCCCAGGAGCACGGCGTGGGTATAGCGTTCCTCTTGCACGTCGCGCGCCAGCGCGGCGATGGCGCCGGCATCGACCTGCTTGCCCTGGCCGGCGGCCAGCCAGCCGAGCCAGCGGTCTTCCTGCTCTCCGGTCCAAATGGAGGCGTCGTGCTGCCACAGGCGGCGCGCCCAGCCGTCCGCACGCGCCCGGTCCAGGCATTTGTCCACGGCGTCGGCCAGCGGTTTGGGCAGTTCGTACGCGACGCCGTTGATCTGCTCGCCCAGGTAGGTCAGCCGTTTGGCGGCCACCGCGCCCAGCAGGGCATCGAATGCGTCGGAGAACTGGCGCGTGCCGTCTTCCACGAGCTCGCGGGTCACTCCGTCCAGATCCAGTCCCAGTGCCTTCGCTTCGTCCAGCTGGCGGTGCGCGGCGTCGATGTCGCGGGTCAGCGCCTGTTCCACGGTGCCGCTCTGGCGGAACGCGTCCATGGTGCCGGTGGGCATCGTGTTGACGGTGTCCGGCCCGATCAGTTCGTCGACATACAGCGTGGCGGGGTAGTCGGGATTCTTGGTGCCGGTGGACGCCCACAGCAGGCGCTGCGGATGGGCGCCCTTCTGCGCCAGGGCCTTCCAGCGGTCCTGGCCGATCAGTTCCAGATAGTCCTGGTAGGCCAGTTTGGCATTGGCGATGGCGATCCGGCCCTTGAGCGCCTTCAGCCGCGCGCTGTCGGGGCCGGCTTGTTTCAATGCGTCGTCGATTTTCTTGTCGATGCGGCTATCGATGCGGCTGACGAAAAAGCTCGCCACGCTGCCCAGCCTGTCCACCGGCTTGCCGGCCTTGGCGCGTGCCTCCAGGCCTTCGATATAGGCCTGCGCGACCGCGCGGTAGGCATCACGGGAAAACAATAGCGTGACGTTGACGTTGATGCCTTCTTCGATCAATTGGCGAATCGCCGGCACGCCGGGCGGCGTGCCCGGCACCTTGATCATCAGGTTGGGCCGGTCCACCGCGCGCCACAGGCGACGCGCTTCGGCCAGCGTGCCTTCGGTATCGTAGGCCAGGTAGGGAGACACCTCCAGGCTGACATAGCCATCCTTGCCGTGGAGCCGGTCGTAGACCGGACGCAGCGCGTCGGCGGCGGTCTGGATGTCGCGCACCGCGAGTTGTTCGTAGACATCGCCCGGCTCGGCATCGCCCTGGTACAGGATGGCATGGAGCTGTTCGTCGTAGGCCTCGCCATGCCCCATCGCCTTTTCGAAGATGGAGGGGTTCGACGTCACGCCTGTCAGGCTGTCCTCGCGCACCAGCTTGTCCAGGCCGCCCTGCGCCAGGAAGTCGCGGCTCAGGAAATCCAGCCAGATGGCCTGTCCGGCCTGCGCCAGCCGGACCAGCGGGTTGTTCGTCGGTTGGTTCATTGCGTACTCCTTTTGTCTAGCGCCTGTTCTCGCGCGGCGAGAACCACATTGTCCACTGTGAAGCCGAATTTCGCTTGCAGCCTGGCGATGGGGGCGGAAGCGCCGAAGGTGTGCATGACGATGGTGGCGCCCGTGGTTCCGACATAGCGGTCCCAACCCATGTAGCCGGCCTGCTCGACAGCCACCCGCCCGGTCACGTCGGGCGGCAGCACGCTGTCGCGATAGGCCTGGTCCTGTTCCTCGAAGAGATCCCAGCTGGGCATGGAAACGACGCGCGCCGCGATCCCGTCGGCCCGCAGGCGATCGTATGCCTGCAGGCACAGCGAGACTTCGCTGCCTGTCGCCATCAGGATCACCTGCGGCCGCTCGGGCGCGCAGTCCGCCAGCACGTAGGCGCCGCGCGCGAGGTTCGAGGCCGGCGCGTACCTGGTGCGGTCCAGCGTCGGCAGCGGCTGGCGCGACAGCACGAGGGCGCTGGGACGGTTCGTCTGCTTCAACGCCACCTTCCATGCTTCGACGGTTTCGTTGGCATCGCATGGACGCAGCACGCGCATGCCCGGGATGCCGCGCAGCTGTGCCAGCTGTTCCACAGGCTGGTGCGTCGGTCCGTCCTCGCCCAGCCCGATGGAATCGTGGGTGAAGACGAATATCACCGGCAATTCCATCAGCGCGGCCAGCCGGATCGGCGGTTTCATGTAATCGCTGAAGATCAGGAAAGTGGCCGTATACGGGCGCACGTGCGAGAGCGCCATGCCGTTGGCGATGGCGCCCATCGCGTGCTCGCGCACGCCGAAATGCATATTGCGGCCGCCATAGCTGCCTTGCTGGAAGCTGCCCGCGCCTTCGAATGTGAGGTTGGTCTTGGTGGATGGCGCCAGATCGGCGGCGCCGCCCATCAGCAGGGGGATGCGCCTGGCGAAGGCGTTCAGGGCCTTGCCGCCGGATTCGCGCGTGGCCATACCCTTGGCGTCCGGCGGGAAGACCGGGGCCTCGCTGTCCCAGCCGTCCGGCAACTGGCCCTGCCGCATGCGTTGCAGTTCCTCATGCAGCGCCGGCGCTTTCGTCTGCAGTGTTTGCATCGCCGCGCACCATTGCGTGTAGGCGGGGGTGGCGCGGGCGGCCAGGGCGTCGCGCAGGCGGTCGCGCACTTCGTCGGGGACCAGGAAATGCGCGTCTTCCGGCCAGCCGTATGCCTTCTTGGTCAGGCGGACTTCTTCTTCGCCCAAGGCTTCGCCGTGGGCCGCCGCGGTGTTGTGCTTGTTCGGCGACCCGAAACCGATCACGCTGTCGACCACGATCAGCGTGGGGCGGTCGGTGGTGGCCTGGAACTGACGCAGTGCCGCCGCCAGCGCCATGCGGTCGTTGGCGTCGGTGACGTGCAAGGTGTTCCAGCCATAGGCGGCGAAGCGCGCCGCGACGTTTTCCGTGAACGCCAGTTCGGTATGGCCCTCGATGCTGATGGTGTTGTTGTCGTAGATCCAGCACAGATTGGACAAGCCCAGGTGGCCCGCCAGCGAGGCGGCTTCGCCGGAGACCCCTTCCATCATGTCGCCGTCGCCGCAGATAACGTAGACGTTGTAGTCGAATACATCCGCGCCATGGCCGTTGAAGCGCTCGGCCAGGTGGCGCTGGGCGATGGCCATGCCGACGCTGTTGGCGCAACCCTGGCCCAGCGGGCCGGTGGTGGTTTCGACGCCGGTGGTCAGGCGGTATTCCGGGTGGCCGGGCGTCTTGGAATCGAGCTGGCGGAACTGCTTGATATCTTCCAGGCTGACGGCCGGATTGCCGCTGGGCTTGCCATCCGCATCGATTTCGACGACGCCGGCCAGATGCAGCAGGCCGTACAGCAGCATGGATGCATGACCGGCCGACAGCACGAAGCGGTCGCGGTTGGGCCAGTCGGGATGCGCGGGGTCGTAGCGCAGGAAATCGTGCCATAGGGTATAGGCCACCGGCGCCAGCGCCATGGGCGTACCGGGGTGGCCGGAGTTGGCTTTCTGTACGGCGTCCATGGCCAGCGTGCGCAGCGTGTCGATGCACAGCAGGTCCAGTCGTTCGTCGTTGCGCGCGGGATCGGGGGACGTTGGGGTGTTCATGGGGCCTCTCTTGCGGAAACGCGGACAAACCGGCTTCGGGAGCAATCGTCATGCCCATATGGCCGCCGGGGGGGCCATGGGGCGTCGTGAGGGCGGCGGTCCGGCGCGCGGACTGTCGCGTCGGCCGTTCAGGGGCCGTTCATGATGGGCGCGCCTTGCGCCACAGCGCGGCGCCGCCTTCCAGGCCGGCGTCGTTGGATCCGATCCTGATATGGCGATCGGCGGTCAGGTCCAGGCGCGCGGAATTGCCGCCGCCGATATAGATGCGGTCCGGCATGAACAGCGTATCGACCAATTCGAGTGCCCGATGCACGCGCCGGTTCCATCTCTTTTTGCCGATGGCTTTACGCTCGGCGTCGCCGAGATATTCATCGTAGGTCTTGTTCTTGCGGATCGGGTGGTGGGCCAGCTCCATGTGCGGCATGAGCTCGCCGTCGCGGAACAGCGCGGTTCCCACGCCGGTCCCGAGGGTGATGACGAATTCCAGTCCGCGTCCGCTGACCAGGCCCAGGCCCTGCATGTCGGCGTCGTTCAACAGATGAGCCGGCTTGTTGCCGAAGGCGCGCGAGACCGCCTGGCGCAGCGGGAAGCCAGCCCACAGGCTGGTATCCAGGTTGGGCGCGGTCAGCACCTTGCCTTCGCGCACGACGCCCGGAAACCCGATAGAGATGCGATCGAAGTCGGGCAGCCCGGCCACCATGCGCTTGAGGTTTTCCAGGAGCACCTTGGGCGGGCAGGGGTGGGGGGTGGGAACCCGCACGCGGTCGGCCAGCATCTGGCCTTTTTCGTTGATGACGGCGGCCTTCAGGCCGGTGCCGCCGATGTCGATGGCCAGTATGCCGGGCTTCATGCGTCAGGGGCTCCTTGGGCGATGAAGCTGCGCGGCAAATCCGCGCAGCGTCGCTCTACGGTACACCAAGAGTTTGACGGATGGTATCGGCCGCGGGGGCCGCCCGGTGTCGCGGGTTATTTCAGGATGGCGATGCCGTCCGCCGCACGTACGCCGCGGCCTTCCTCCTGGACGAAGAGCGGGTTGATTTCCGCTTCCACCAGGCGGTCCCCCAGCTGCGCCGCCATCGACGCGAAGTTCAATACCGCGTCCTCCAGCGCCCTGACGTCGGCCTTGGGGCGGCCGCGATAGCCGTCCAGCAGGGGCCAGGCCTTCAGGGACCGCAGCATGTCGCGTACGGTGGCCCGATCCACGGGCAGCAGGCGCAGCGCCGTGTCCTGGAACAATTCGGCGGTGACCCCGCCCAATCCCACCAGCAGGGTGGGCCCCAGCTGCGGGTCGCGATGCACGCCGACGATCATTTCCACGCCGGAGGCCATTTCCTGCAACAGATAGCCTTCGGGCTCGATACCGGTCCGTTCGCGCACGCGCGCCGCCATGGACTCGATCGCCTCGCCGATCGCCGCGGGCGCCACACCCACGGCGACGCCGCCCGCCTCGGTCTTGTGGGTAATGCGGCTGGACAGCACTTTGAGCACCACGGGACGGTCGAACGCCGCTGCCTCGCGCCGGCCCTGCGCCGCGTCGCTCACCGTCCGTTCGCCGACCGACGGGATGCCGTAGCGTGCGAACAAGGCGCGCGCCTGGGCTTCGTTCAGCGAACCGGCGGGCAGGTCGGCCGGGGGCGCGCCGGCGGGCTCCGCGCCGCCCGCCGCGGCGTCCGTGCCGGCGTCGCCCGCGGTCGCGGTTTCGCGCGCCGTGCGGGCCAGCATGGCGGACAGCACCGCGGCGAAGCTTTCGGGCGCCGTGAACGCCGGCGCGCCGGCCCGGTTGACGTTGGCGAGCACCGTCGGGGCGTAGGGGCTGACGTAGGCCAGCACCGGCTTGTCGCTCTGGCCCAGCGAGGCGGCAATGGCTCCGGCCGCCAGCGTGGGTTGCGCCAGCGCCGACGAACCGACCACGGTAATGACCGCGTCGTAATCGGTGCTGTCCAGCAGGGTGGCGATGGTGTTGCGCAGTAGTTCCGGCTGTAGGCCGGCCAGGGTGACGTCGATGGGATTGCGGTCCAGCACGATCTGGTCGTTCTTCTGCAGATCGCGCAGCCGGGCGGCCGTTTCCGGCCCCGGCGGCGGCGTTTCGAAACCGGCCACGCCCAGGCTATCGGCGACCAGCGTGCCGGCGCCGCCGGTCGACGTCAGGATGGCGATGCGCTTGCCGCGCAGGCGGCGGCGCGTGGCCAGCGCGGCGGGAATATCCAGCAGATCGGCGAAGGTCTGCGCGCGAATGGCCCCCACCTGGCTGAACAGGGCGTCGTAGACGCGGTCTTCGCCGGCCAGTGCGCCGGTATGCGACGCCGCCGACCGCGCGCCGGACTCGGAACGGCCGACCTTGTAGATCACCACGGGCTTGCCCGCGCGCGCGGCCTTGAGCGCGGCGCGGCGGAATTTCTCCGGGTTGTGCAGGCCTTCCATGTACAGCGCGATGACCTGGGTGGCGGCATCGTCGGCCAGGTGGTCCACGAAGTCGGCGGCTTCCAGGTCCACTTCGTTGCCGGTGGATACGAGTTTGGAGAAACCGAGACCTGCCGCGGCGGCGCGCGACAGCAGCGAGCCCAGGATGCCGCCGCTCTGCGACACGACGGCGATGCCGCCGCCCTGCAGCGACTCCATCTCCAGGGCGCCGCTGGCGCACAGCATGATGCGGTCGGTCAGGTTGACCAGCCCGATGGTATTGGGGCCGAGCAGCCGCATGCCACCGGCCGCTTCTTTCAGCGCCTGCTGGCGCCGCGCGCCGCTTTCGCCGGTTTCGCCGAAGCCGCTGGCCAGCACGATGGCGGCCGGCGTGCCGCGGCGGGACAGCGCGGCCACGGCATCGATGGCGCGGTCGGGAGCGACCAGTACCAGGCCGACATCGGGCACGTCCGGCAGGCTGTCGATGTCCGGATAGCAGGTCAGGCCGCCCACCTGGTCGGCGCGCGGGTTGACGGGGTAGATGGTGCCGGCGTAGCCGTGCTTTTGCAGATAGGCCACGGGCCGGCCGGCGGTCTTGCCGGCGTCCGCCGAGGCGCCGATCACGGCGATGCTGCGGGGATGAAGCAGGGTATCGATCGCGCTCATGGCTCAGCCCTTTTTTGCCGATTTTTCCAGGAACGCCTGGACCGAGGCCTGGTGCTGTTCCGTGGTGTAGCAGATGGCTTGCGCCTGGCTGCCCATCTGGAATACCTGTTCCGCCGTCAGCTCGAAGGTCTGGTTCAGGATGGTTTTGCTCAAGGCCAGCGCCGCGCCGGACCCCACGCCCAGCGCGCGGGCCCAGTCGCAGGCCTGGCGCAGCAGCTCGCCCGCGGGCGCCACGCGGTCGGCCATGCCGAGCGTGTGCGCTTCTTCCGCCGATACGGTGCGCCCGGTGTAGATCAATTCCTTGGCGCGCTGCAGGCCGACTCGACGCGGCAGGAAGTACATGCCGCCGCCGTCCGGGATCAGGCCGCGCAGGATGTAGGTCATGGCAAAGGTCGCCGTGTCGGCGGCCATCACGAAATCGCAGCACAGGGCCAGGTCGCAGCCCAGCCCGGTCGCCGCCCCGTTGACCGCCGCGATGGTGGGCTTGGTCAGGTTATGCAGGGCCGCCACGGCGTGGTGGGTGCGTTGCTGGCGGCTCCAGCCGTTGAAGGCCACCTGCCCGGCGGGGGCCGCCATGCGTTCGCGCATGCCGCGGATATCCCCGCCGGCGCAGAACGCCTTGCCGGCGCCCGTCAGTACCAGGGCGCGGATGGCGTTGTCGCGGGTGACCTGGTCCAGCATGGCGATGAAGTCCTGGCGCATTTCATCGTCGATCGCATTGCGGACTTCGGGGCGGTTCAGCGTGATGACGGCCACGCCGTCGTCGATCTGCATCTGTAGGGTGGGATTCTGCATCATGTCTCTGGTGGCGGGCATGGGCCCGCATTGGGTTGGGTTGCGGCGGCCGGCCGCAGGGGATGTCCGCGGCCCGTCCGGCTACTGCTCGGCGATGCCGGCGTCCTTGATGATCTTGTCCCAGCGTTGGGCTTCGCCACGCACGAAGGTATCCAGCTGCCTGGGGTCGCCGACGTCGATCGCCAGGCCTTCCTCTTCCACGTTCCGGCGGAAGCCCGGGGCCTGCACGGCCACCTTCAGCGCGGCGTTCAGGCGCGCGATGACATCGGGCGGCGTGCCGGCGGGCGCGTACACGCCGTACCAGCTCTCCACCACATAGCCAGGCACGCCGGATTCGGCTACCGTCGGCCAGTCCGGGTGCGATGGCGAACGCTGGGCCGAGGTCACGGCCAGCGCGCGCAACCGGCCGGTCTTCACCAGCTGGGCGACGCTGGACACCGTCGAGAACATCGTATCGATCTGGCCACCCATCAAATCGGTCAGCGCGGGGCCGGAGCCGCGATAGGGCACGTGCACCATGTTGACGTGCGCCAGGCTCTTGAACATTTCGCCGGCCAGATGGGCCGATGTGCCGTTGCCATAGGAGCCGAAGGTCAGCTTGCCGGGATGCGCGCGGGCGTACGCCAGCAATTCCTGGACGCTCTTGAAGGGGGCTTTCGGCGATACCACCAGTACGTTCGGCGACCGGCCGACCAGCGCCACGGGCGCGAAGGCGTCGAACGTGGAGTAGGGCAGCTTTTTGTGCAGGGCCGGGTTGACCGCGTGGGCGAAGGTCGCCAGCAGGATCGTATAGCCGTCGGGCTGCGCCTTGGCGACGGCCTCCGTGCCGATGATGGTGCTGCCGCCGCCGCGGTTTTCCACCACCACGGTCTGGCCCAGGTTCTGCGTCATCCCCTCGGCCAGCTGGCGGCCGATCAGGTCGGTGCCGCCGCCCGGCGGGAAGGGCACGATCAGGCGGATGGGTCGTTCGGGAAAGGCTGCGCGGGCGGCGGGCGATGCCAGTCCGCAAAGCGCCAGGCAGCAGGCGGCCAGGGCGGCAACGCGGCGCCGCGAGAAGGGCAGGGAAAAAATCATCGATGTCTCCAGGAACGCGCCCGCGCGTATGGGTAAGGCAGCTCGGGGAAATGCGGCTGCGAGGCCGGGCACGATCGTCTTTGCGATGCGGCCAGTTTAGGTGACAATGTCGCGCCCGGTTTGCATTCATTTCCACCTGATGGAAATGCCGGGGTTCCATGCCACCATCCCGCCGCCCCTCTTCCGCTCCCGTCAAAACCGTCGTCCGCCGCACGCCCGACGCTGCGCCGGCCAATCGCTCGCTGGAGCGCGGCATCGCCTTGCTGCGCGCGTTCCGGCCCGGGCTGGAGATTCTCGGCAATGGCGAGCTGGCCGAACGCACCGGCCTGTCGCGCGCCACCGTCAGCCGATTGACCCAGACGCTGGTGCGCACCGGCTTCCTGCAGCATGAGCCGGCCCTGCGCGCCTATCGCCTGGGGGCGCCGGTGCTCAGTCTGGCGCATGCCATGCGCAGCGGGTCGCCGGTGTTGAAGGTCGCCGCGCCCTGCATGCGCGAACTCGCCCAGGCGCGCCGCATCAATGTCGGCATCGCGGTGGCCGATGGGGACGACATGGTCTACCTGGAGTCGGTGCGCTACAGCCGGAAGGTGTCGTTGCGCAGCGTCGTGGCCGGCCAGCGCGTGCCCATCGAGCTGACCTCGCTGGGCCGCGCCTACCTGGCGGCGCTGCCCGATGCGCGGCGCGAAGCCTGGATCGCCGCCATGAAGCGCCGCCGCCCGGGGCAGGGCCGGGCGCTGGCCGACGATATCGATGCCGCGCGCGCCAGCGTGCGCGCGGGCGGCTACTGCGTCGCCGCCTGGCAGCCGGCGGTGGTGGCACTGTCGACGCCGCTGGTCCTGGCCAACGGCGCCATCTACGCCCTGAATGTCAGCGTGGCGACCGCCGAAGCGCCGGAGACCGTGGCGGGTTCGCTCGCCGCGGACCTGCTGGACCTGAAGCGGCGCATCCTGGCCGCGCTGGGCTGAGGCTCAATCCCGCGCCGGGACGACGCGCGTCGACAGGGTACGGCCCAGGAACTGCGCGCTCAGGTCCGTTTCCCCGGGCGCGATGTCGAAGGGCTTCGCCACGGCGCCGGTCGTGACGACATCGCCGGCGCGCAGCGTCAGGCCGTGGTAACAGGCGTGATCGAACAAGTGGCGCAGCATCTGTACCGGCTCGATCGCGTCGTCCCCGCTCAGCCCGCCGCCCATCGCCTGGCCGTTCGCCTGCACCGATACCGACGCGATGCCGCGGTGGATGGCGGCAGCGTCGATCTGCGGGCCCAGGATAGAGGCTTCGAAACCCACGCTGTCGCCCACGAAGCTGGGCCAGCCGACCGCGCGGCGATTGACGAAGCGCGACAGGACCAGTTCGAAGGCAATATGGGTCGACGCTACCGCCTGCATCGGATCGGCCGGCGCCGCGCCGGGCGCGATATCGCGGCCCAGCACGAAGGCCACTTCGAATTCCACGGTGATCGGCGCCTGGCACAGCACCTTGACCGTCGCACCGTTGTCATAGCGGTGTCCCGACAGGACCCGCCCGACCAGGGGGCGCTCCGTGCCGGCCGCCTGCATCGCGGCGACGCTGCCCACGCCCAGCTTCCATCCCGCCTCGCGGTCGCCCGTCTCGGCGGCGTAGGTCTTGATGAACGCGTCCTGCAGGGCATAACCCTCCAGCAGATTGCGGGGCCGGATATCGGCGGGGATCTCGCTCAGCTGGCGTCCCTCGCGCCAGGCCTGAGTCAACAAGGCGGCCGCTGGGGCCGGATCGAAAACGTCGGTCACGATGTGCTCCTCTCACTGTGATGGCATGCCGTCATGCATCCATATCGGCTGACGATCGGCTTCCATCTTAATCCTGTCCCGATATTCGATCGCGCCCGAAGTATTCCGTTGCGGGGGCGCGCTGGCGATGGCCGGCGGCCTTTTGCTCCAGCTTGAGAAAGTAAACAAAGGTGAGATGCAATATCATTAGCGTTTTTCAATCCCTGACAGTCGCGCTGCGCCCGCAAGCCATCGCGGCAAACCGACCGACGAACCATGAGCCACATCCTCACTCCCGCGCCGCGCCGCGCCGATCCCGCGCACGCCGCGGCCCATCGCCGGGGCCTATTCCTGAAATGGTTGCGCAAAACGCACAGCTGGATCGGCCTGTGGGGCGCGCTGCTGGGCCTGCTCTTCGGACTGACGGGATTCTTCCAGAACCACCGCGCCGTCATGAGGATCGATACCGGCGCCGCGCAGGTATCCGATATCCGTCTGGAACTGCCTGTGCCCCCGCCCGCCACGCCGCAGGCGATGGCCGCCTGGCTGCAGCAGGAACTGACCTTGTCCAGGCCCCCGGAGCGCATCCAGCGCGAACCGGCCAAGCCCGTGGCCTGGGGCGACAGGACAGTCGCCCAGCCGGAACATTGGCAACTGCGTTTCCGTTCCCCGACGGCGACGGTGCAGGCCGAATACTGGGTCGGCGCGGGACAGGTCAATGTCCGCCGGGTCGAACCGGGGCTGCTCGCCGTGCTGGAGAACCTGCACAAAGCCAACGGGGTCACGGCCGCCTGGGTGCTGATTGCCGACACCATCGCCGGCGGCATGGTCCTGCTGTCCATTACCGGCGTCCTGCTATGGACCGGCCTGAACCGCCGTCGCACGGTCGGTGCCGCCATCCTGGGCGTCTCGCTGGTCGTCACACTCGCATTGGCGGCGCAAACCTTGTAGCGCGTCCGCAGGGCGCCGGATGCCGGCGGATCCGTGGCGTCGGCGCGAAACCGGCGAAGTCAGGCCGGCCGCGGGCCGCGCCGCAAGCGCCACAGCGAGGTGATTTCCCGCGAGCGCGCGGCGTGCAGCGGATCGCCAGCGTCTTCCGCCTTGCCATGCCGTGGGCGGATATCCATTCTGTCCACGACGTCCAGTCCCGCGGCGGCAATCCATTCGAGCAGGGCCTCGCGGCTGCGCAGCCGCAGGTGTTCCGCCAGGTCCGACAGTATCAGCCAGCCTTCTCCTCCGGGGGCCAGATGGGGCGCCAGCCCATCGAGGAATGACCGCAGCATCCTGGAGTCCGGGTCGTACACCGCATGTTCGACCGGCGCCGTCGCGCGGGCTGGTACCCAAGGGGGATTGCAGACCACCAGTTGCGCCTGGCCCGGCGGGAAAAGATCGGCCTGCCGCAGGCGGACGCGTTCCGCCAGGCCCAGCCGGTCCAGATTGTCCCGCGCGCAGGCCAGCGCGCGCGGGTCCTGATCCGTCGCCACTATCGTTCGCACGCCGCGCCGTGCCAGCAAGGCCGCGATTACGCCCGTTCCCGTGCCGATGTCGAACGCCAGGTCCGTTCCGGGCAGGGGCGCGCGCGCCACCAGGTCGAGATATTCCCCGCGCACCGGCGAGTAGACACCGTAGTGCGGAAATATGCGTGCGCCGAGCGCGGCAATCTCCACGCCTTTTTCACGCCATTGCCGGGCGCCGATCAGGCCCAGCAGTTCGCGCAGCGACGCCACGTAAGGCAGGTCCGCGGCTCCATGGACGTCCTGGCAGGCGCGCGCCACATCGGGCGCGCGCCGTAGCGGCACGATGTGACCCGGTTCGAATGGGATCAGCAGCATCCCCAGCGTGCGGGCGCGCTGGGCGCGCGCCTGGCGATGCATATGGAAAGCTTCCGGGAAGGGCTGGGGCGCCTTGCGGCCGGCCGGCCGCCTGTCGATGCGCCGGGCCAGGGCCTGGAGCAACTGGCGGGCGTTCTGGAAATCGCCGCGCCACAGCAGCGCCGTTCCTTCGCAGGCCAGCCGGTAGGCCGTGTCCGCACTCATGGCGTCGTCGGCGCGCACGACCCGCCGCGGAACCGGTGCGCCGCTTTCGGACCGCCAGTCCGCATGATGTTCGACGCCGTCCTCGATCCAGGACAGCTGAGCAGGCGCAAGCGGTTCGGGCAGGGACATGTTGTCGGGTTTGGAAGAATCGGACATTTTACGCATCGTGCGAACTTTTCCGCGGCGGGCTACTCCAACGGCCGGCTGCTGTATGTCAAAATTCAGGGCGCTTTCACCTGCTACTGCGAGATCCCTTTTGAACCGTCTGTCGTTTGCCTGTGGCGCGCTCTTCGCCGCCTGTCTCGCGTTCGTCGCACCCGTCCAGGCCCAAGGCCAGGCTTCCCGGTCCGGTCATGACGACCCGATCTTCGTCCTCAATTCACTGGACGCCAACATCAGCGTCATCGACCCGGTCACGTACAAGGAGCTGCGCCGCATACCCACCGGCAAGGAGCCGCATCACCTGTACTTTTCGCCCGACCAGAAATCCCTGATCGTCGCCAATTCCGTCGGCGACTCCCTGACCTTGCTGGATCCGCGTACGGCCGAGGTGCAGCGCACGCTCACCGGCATCGTGGATCCTTACCAACTGCGGTTCTCACCCGACATGAAATGGTTCGTTACCGCGGCCAACCGCCTGAACCATATCGATATCTACCAATACATTCCCAGCGCCAAGGGCTTCGATCTCAAACTGATGAAGCGGGTGCCCGCCGGCAAGACGCCCAGCCATATCGGTATCGACAGCAAGAGCACCACCGCCTATGTCTCCCTGCAGGACAGCGACGAAGTCATTGCCATCGACCTGGCCACGCAGCAGGTGCGCTGGACGCTGCCCGTGGGCAAGACACCGGCCGATGTGTATATCGTCCCGGGCGACAAGGTCATGCTGGTGGCCCTTACCGGCGACCACTACGTCGAGGCCTACGACCTGACCAGTCCGGGCAAGCCCAGGCTGATCACGCGCATCAAGACCAACGAGGGCGCCCATGCCTTCCGCGTGCAGGGCGATGGCAAGCATCTTTTCGTCAGCAACCGCGCCGCCAATACCATCAGCCGCATCGATTTCACCACCTTGAAGGTCGTGGCCGAATACCCCGCCCCCGGCGGTCCGGATTGCATGGACCTGATGGCGGACGGCAAGACGCTGCTGGTCACCTCGCGCTGGGCGCGCAAGCTGACGTTCATCGATATCGACAAGAAGGAAGTCGTGCGGCAGATCAACGTGGGCCGCTCGCCGCACGGCGTTTGGACGCTCGATCATGTCGCGATGCACTAAAACCGCTTCCGCCGCCTTGTGCGGCCTGCTGGCCGCGGCCCTGGCGTCCGGCGCCGCAGCCGCGCCGGCACCGGTTTGCGCCAGGCCGGTCTACCTGACCTTCGATACCGGGCATATGGGCGTGGCCCCGCTGGTCGCGGACGTGCTCAAGCGCCACGGCGTCAAGGTCACCTTCTTCCTGGCCAACGAGCGCACGCAGACCAACGGCACCTCGCTGGACGATCAATGGGCACCCTGGTGGCGTGCCCGCGTCGCCGACGGCGACGTCTTCGGCAGCCATACCTACGATCACGTTCATTGGTTGAAGGACCTGCCGGGCGATAGATTCGAGATGCGGCCCGACTTCGGCCCGCAGGCCGGCACGCGTGAAGTCCTTACTGCGCAACAGTACTGCGACGAACTGCAGCGCTCCGCCGCGCGCTTCCGGCAGATGACGGGCCATGCCATGTTGCCGCTGTTCCGCGCGCCGGGGGGCCGTACTTCCGCGGCGCTGCTGAAAGCCGCGCAAACCTGCGGCTATCGCCACGTGGGGTGGACGTCGGCCGGTTTCCTGGGCGACGAACTGCCCAGCGATAAATATCCCAACAAACAATTGCTGTCGCGGGCGCTGGCCAACATCAAGCCGGGCGACATCCTCCTGGCGCACCTGGGCATCTGGTCGCGCCAGGATCCCTGGGCGCCCGCCGTGCTCGAACCCCTGATCACCGGACTGCAGGCCAAGGGCTATTGCTTCGCCACGATGGACCAGCATCCGGCCTATCGCGCCTGGATCGCGGCGCACCGTCACTAAGTTTCAAGCGATGGATACGTTCAATCATCTGATCGGCATGGCCCAGGAAGGGCTGTTCGAATCTGTCATCCAACCCGTGCTGTACAAGCTGGGCCTGTCCGGTGTCATCGAAGACGCCTACGACGCGACGCTGTGGCTGATCGCCGGCCTGCTGCAGCTTGCCGTGCTGATCTGCGTGATCGGACCGCTGCAGCGCTGGCGCCCGGTCGAACCCGTCATGGATCGCCGCGCGGTGCGCCTGGACATTCTCTACACGGTCATCCACCGCCTCGGTATCTTCCGCGTGGCGCTGTTCTTTGCCATCGACCCGTTCTGGGACAGCATTTTCGGCAGCCTGCATGTATGGGGCCTGCCCACCCTGCAACTGGACTACCTCTGGCCCGGCGTAACCGACAATGCGCTGGTAAGCCTGGCCATCTATCTGGTCGTCTTCGACCTGGTCGAATACCTGTATCACCGCGCCCAGCACAACGTCGAATGGATGTGGACCTTGCACGCGGTGCATCACAGCCAGCGCCAGATGACCATGTGGAGCGACAACCGCAATCATCTGCTGGACGATCTGCTGCACGATGTCGTCATCGTCGTCGTCTCGCAACTGATCGGCGTGGCGCCGGCGCAGTTCGTCGCCATCGTGGCCATCCTGCAATTGGTCGAAAGCTTTTCGCACGCCAATCTGCGGCTGCACTTCGGCAGGCTGGGCGAACGCCTGCTCGTCAGTCCGCGCTTTCACCGCGAGCATCACGGCATTGCCTACGAAACGACGCCTACCGGCAAGGTCGTGGGCAGCAACTATGCCGTCATCTTCCCGATCTGGGACGTCCTGTTCCGTACCGCCCGCTTCGATGGCAACTACGGCCCCACCGGCATCGCGGACCAACTGCCCGATGCCGGCGGCCACGATTACGGCGAGACTTTCCTGTCCCAGCAGTGGCTGGGGTTCAAGCGGCTGTTCGCCTCGCGGCGGCGGCGCGCTCGCGCGGCATGACGATGTCGAAAGCCGTGCCCTCGCTGGCCGTGGAGCGCACGGCGACCGTGCCGCCATGCTCGTCGATGAACTTCTTCACGATATAAAGCCCCAGGCCCAGCCCGTTTTTCGATAAGCGGCTTTCCATGCTTGCCTGGAAGGGGTTGAACAGATCGGGTAGCTGCGCGGCCGGGATCACGCCCTGGTTGGCCACCTGCAAGACGATGCGCGCGGGCGCCTGGCCATCGATCCGCAGGACCACCGGGTATGCCGGATCGCCGTGCTGCAGCGCGTTGCCCAGCAGGTTGGAAACGACCTGCGAGAACCGATCGACATCGATGTCGCCGTGCGTGTCGCCCTCGATGCGTAACTGCACGCGTTCGCGCTGCGCAGGGTCGGCGATCTCGTCCACGATGGCACGGCAGACACTCGCGTAGTCCGTGCGGACCCATTGCAGGGCCAGGCCGTTGGAGCGGATCCGCGCCACATCCAGCAGTTGTTCCACCATGCGCGCCATGCGTCCGGCGCTGAAACGGATCCGTTGCGCGTTGGTCCGTACCTTGGGGTCGTCGGAACCGCGCAGCAGCAGTTCGGACCCGTGCAGCACCGCGGACAAGGGATTGCGCAGGTCGTGCCCGAGCACGGCGGTGAACATGTCGTTCAGCGTGAGAGCCTGGCGCAATTCCTCCAACTGGCGCGCCATCACTTTCTTCTGGTTATGCATTTCGACGAAGACGTTGACCTTGCTGATCAGGACGTCCGCATCCAGCGGCTTGTACAGGAAATCGACGGCGCCGGCCTCGTAGCCGCGGAAATGCGCCTCGCGCTCTTTCGTGCCGGCCGTCAGGAAGATCAGGGGCACGCTGCGCGTGCGCTCGCTGCCCCGGATCAGTTCGGCCAGTTCGAAGCCGTCCATCTGCGGCATCTGCACATCGATCAGGGCCAGCGCCACTTCGTTGACCAGCAGCAGTTCCAGTGCCTGCACGCCGGAGCGCGCCTGCAGCACCTGAATGCCGGGTCTGGCCAGCAGGGCTTCGACCGCCACGAGATTCTGCTCGATGTCGTCGACGACCAGGATGTTGACGTTCTCAGTCACGGTCCTTGTTCCCGTTTTTCCCAGGGGCTTTGCCCATATCGGCCAGCGCGCGCGCCAGCGTAAGTTTGTCCATGATGCGGTCGGCCCCCGCCAGCGCTATGGCGCTGGCCGGCATGGCCGGTACATCGGCGTTGTCCGGATCCTGGACCCATGCCTGCCCGCCCAGGGCGCGCACGCGCCGCAGGCCGGCCGAGCCATCCTGGCTGGCACCGGTCAGCACGATGCCCAGCAGCCGCTCCCGATAGGCGATCGCCGCCGATTCCAGCAGCAGATCGATGGAGGGACGCGAAAAGTTCACCGCCTCATCGTGCGACAGGGCGAACGACCGGTCCGGTTCCACCAGCATGTGGTAGTCGGGCGCCGCGACGTAGACGACCCCAGGCACGATGAATTCCTTGTCTTCCACTTCCTTGACGGGCAGGGCGCAGCGCGCCCCGAACAATTCCGGCAGCAGGCTGTCCCGGTCCGGGGGCAGGTGCAGCACGATGGCCACCGCCGCGGGAAAGCGGGCGGGCAGGGCTTGCAGCACCGTGCCGATGGCGTCCACGCCGCCGGCGGATGCGCCGATGGCCACGAGTTCCACGGGCGAAGGGGGGAGGCGGGCCGGGGTATTCATAGGCGCTGGTAGATGCGCTGGCGCGGCGCCACTTCGGCGAATCGCCCGGACTGCGATGAAAAGCGCAGGCTTTCGCGCGAGCCCAGGCCCAGGAACCCACGCCGTATCAGGGCTTCGTGGAACAGCTGGGTGGCGCGGTCCTGCAGCTCGCGGTTGAAGTAGATCAGCACATTGCGGCAGGAAATGAAATGCACCTCCGAAAATACACTATCGGTCGCCAGGCTGTGGTCGGCAAATACGATATGTTCGCGCAGGCGTCGGTCCAGACGCGCATCGTGCAGGTTCGCCGTGTAGTAGTCCGACAGCGACCGCGTACCGCCGCTGTCCCGATAGTTGCGGCTGAACTGCGCGAAGCGGTCCACCGGATAGATACCGCTTTCGGCCACGCGCAGGGCCTCGCTATTGATGTCCGTGGCGTAGATCAGCGTGCGCGACAGCAGGTCCTCTTCGTCCAGCAGGATGGCCAGGGACCAGACTTCCTCGCCGCTGCTGCAGCCGGCCACCCAGAACTTCACCGACGGGTACGTCCGCAGCACCGGAACCACATGCTCGCGTACCGCGCGGAAGTAATCCGGGTCGCGGAACATGTCGCTGACCTGTACCGTGAAGTACTGCAGCATCTGCGCGAATATCGGCGGCTGGTGCAGCACCCTGTCCTGCAACTGGCTGACGGTGGCACAGCCGAAATGCACCATGGCTTGCCTCACGCGGCGGCGCATCGACGCGACGGCATAGCCGCGGAAGTCGTGCTGATAGCGAAGATAGACCGCCTCGAGCAGGAGCTTGAGCTCCAGGTCGAACAGCGCGTCCATCGCGGCCGGGCCGCTTATTTGGGCATCCAGACTCGGCATAGTGAAACCAGCTTGTCCACGTCGATCGGCTTGGCGATATAGTCGTTGGCACCCGCCTCCAGGCAGTTGCGGCGGTCGTCCGCCATCGCCTTGGCGGTCAGCGCAATAATGGGCAGATCGCGCAGTTCCGGACGCTTGCGGATCTCGCGGGTGGCGGTCAGGCCGTCCATTTCGGGCATCATCAAGTCCATCAGGATGATATCGACGTGCGCGTCGGCGGCCAGCGCATCCAGTGCCTCGCGGCCATTGCGCGCCACCAGAAGCTGCGCGCCCAGGGGCTCCAGCACGCTGGACAAGGCAAAAATATTGCGCACGTCGTCTTCCACCAGCAGGATGCGGCGGCCTTCGAACACCATATCGCGTTGCCGGGCCTGCATCAAAAGCTTTTGCTGGTCCGGCGGCAGCGTGGCCTCCACGCGGTGCAGGAATAGCGTGACCTCGTCGACCAGCCTCTCCGGCGATTTCGCCCCCTTGATGATGATGGAACGCGAGTAGCGGCGCAAACGCTGCTCTTCGTCGCGCGTCAGGGCGCGTCCCGTATAGACGATGACGGGCGGGAAGGCGTACTTGCGGCCGGCGCCCATTTGTTCCAGCAGGTCGTATCCGGAGGCGTCCGGCAACATCAGGTCCATGACCATGCAGTCGAAGGTGCGCGCGGATAGATGCTCCAGGGCCTCGGCGACGGTTCCCGCGGTCGTGATCTCGATGTCGTCGGCCCTCAGCAGCAGCGATATGCTGGCGCGCAGGTCCGGGTCGTCCTCCACCACCAGCACGCGGCTCGCGCGTCTTTGCAGTTTTTCCTCCACGCGCTGGAAGGCCTCCACCAGTTCTTCACGGGCGACCGGCTTCAGCGCGTATCCCACGGCGCCGAGCTCCAGCGCGGTTTGTATGTGGTCGGCCACCGAAATGACGTGGATGGGAATGTGCCGTGTGGCCGGATCGTGCTTGAGCTGGTCCAGCACGCTCAGCCCCGATTGATCCGGCAGGCCGACGTCCAGCAGGATGCCGCTGGGGCGCAGTTCGCGAGCCAGCCGCATGGCTTCGGCGCCGTGCGAGACCAGAACGCAATCGAAGTCCAGTTCATGCGCCAGTTCGTACAGAATGTCGGCGAATCGCTCGTCGTCTTCGATGACCATGACCAGCCGTTCGCGGCGCCGCTCGTCGATGTCGCCGCGCGCCGGCTTGAACACCCCGATGTGCGCCGGTGCCGCTGCCCGCGCGGCATCCGCCTCGGCCTGGCGCTCGTCCCTGGACGCGACGTTGCCGGAATGAACGGGCCGCGCCCGCGCGCTGGCGATCGCCGCCGCGTCGCGGCCGGTGGCCTCGGTGGGGGCTGTCGCGCCCCCGCCGGCCGCGCGCGTCGCGGCGTCCTCCGTCTCGTCGGCCGGCAGGTGCTGGCGCAGGTCCGCGGCGATCTCGGCGGTGAAGGTGCTGCCCTGGCCTTCCGCGCTGGTCACGCGCAGCTCGCCGCCCAGCAGGCGCGTCAATTCGCGCGAGATCGACAGCCCCAGGCCGGTGCCGCCGTACTTGCGGCTGGTCGTGCCGTCGGCCTGGCGGAACGCCTCGAAGATGACCTCCTGCTGCTGTGGCGGGATGCCGATGCCCGTGTCGCGCACGGCAAAGGCGACGCGGCCTTCGGCGCCGCTTTGCACCGACAGCACCACCTCGCCCCGGTCCGTGAACTTGAATGCGTTGGCCAGCAGGTTCTTCAGTACCTGTTGGACCTTCGCCGCGTCGGTGACGTAGGTGGTGGGGGCACTGTCGTGGATGTCGATGCGGAAGTTCAGCTGCTTGCCGGCCGCGATGGGCTCGAACATCTGGCGGAGGGGCTCCAGTATGCCGGCGGCCGATACGGTTTCCGGCGCCAGGTCGACATGGCCCGCCTCGATCTTGGACAGGTCCAGGATGTCGTTGATGAGCGTCAGCAGGTCCGCGTTGGAGGCGTGGATGGTGCGCGCGTAGCGCTGGATTTCCCCCGCCGGCAAGCCGGCCGACTTGGGGTCGGCCAGCATCTGCGACAGGATCAGCGAGCTGTTTAGCGGCGTGCGCAGCTCGTGCGACATATTGGCCAGGAACTCCGACTTATAACGGCTGGCGCGGGACAGTTCGCGCGCATTGGTTTCCAGCGTCTCTCGCGCGCGCTGCAGCTCGCGCTTCTGCTGCTCCAGCGTTTGGGTATGTTCTTCCAGGCGGGCGTTGCTTTGCATCAGGTCGGTCTGCTGCTGCTCCAGGCGGCTTTGCGATTCCCGCAGGGCGCGGCCCTGTTCTTCCAGCTCCTCGTTGGAGACGCGCAGCTCTTCCTGCTGTGTCTGCAGTTCCTCGCTCTGGCGCTGCGTCTCTTCCAGCAATTCCTTCAGGTGTTCGCGATACAGGGCCGAGCGCAGCGCCATGCCGATAACCTCGCCCGCCGCCCGCAGCAGTTCCAGCTCGCGTTCGAAGTCGCCGCTATCGCTCAGGAAGCCCAGCTCCACGACGCCCTGCACCCGGCCGTCGGCCGTAACGGGCGCGATGATCAGCGCGCGGGGCGGGGCGTCGCCCACCCCCGAATTGACGCGCAGGTAATCGGCCGGCAGGTCGCGCACCACCAGCGGGCTCCCCTGCGCCGCGACTTCCAGCGCCATGCCACGCCCGGAAGCCGCGGATTCATCGTCGGGGCTTCGGTCATCGCCATAGCCGCCCACGTGGGACAAGGCGCCTCGCTGCAGCCGGTACAGGGCGCCGACCTGTGCGTTCATCACCCGGGCCAGCGCGCGCATCGCGTTGCGCCCGATATCCTGCACGCTCTGTTCGCCCAGCAGGTCCTGCGCCAGCGCGCTTTCGCCCTGCTGCAACCACATCAGGCGCTGGGCGTTCAGGCGCGCCCCGATGACCTGCACGACCAGCCCCGCCGTGGCGAACAGCGTCACGACGCCGAAGGCGCGGTTCATCATGTTCTGCAGGGAGATCCCATAACCCACGGGCAGAAAAGTCCCGGCAACGATAAAGACCAGTTCCAGCGTGGCGATCATCAGCGGCAGGTATTTATGTCGCTGGAACACGCAAAGCACCACGGGCAGCATGTAGAAGACCCACACGGCGACACCGATCGGCAGCACGATGTCGATGACAAAGATCAGCACGCTGAGAACCGCGATGCCGAGATGAATCGGCATTTCGTCTTTAAGTGTGGGTGGCATGATTACGAATGAAAGGGATTCGCTATTCGGCGGGCGGCAGAAATAGTACCGCAGGTTACTTCCTGTATCGTAGCGGGCGGCGCATCAGCAAATACCGTGCCTGGCTGGACAAGCCGGCCTTCCAGCCCCCGGACTGCCGCCATAAACTGATGTGGTCCCGGTCGCGCGGAACTGGAACTGATGCGGTCCGCCGCGGCGAGATTCCCCCAGCACACCCCCATCCACACATGGCAGATTCCTCCAGCGAACCGGCGCCGCTCAAACGCTATGAAGCCGTCGCCGCCGACATCGCCCGGTCCATCGAAGCCGGCACCCTGCGCGCCGGCGACCGGCTGCCCTCCGTGCGGCAGGCCAGCGCGGCGCGGCGCGTCAGCGTCTCCACCATCTTCCAGGCGTATTACCTGCTGGAAGCGCGCGGCTACATCCAGGCGCGCGATCGCTCCGGCTACTACGTCAACCCGCGCCGCCGCGCGCCGCCCGAGCCCGAAGTCTCCCGGCCGGATGGCAATCCGGCCCAGGTGGACGTGGCGGCACTCGCGTTCGAAGTGCTGGGCTCGGTGCGGGATCCCGATACGGTCCCGTTCGGCTCCGCCTTCCCGTCGCCGAGCCTGTTTCCACTGGTGCGCCTGGCCTCCGCCTTGAAGGCCGGACTGCGGCGCATGGACGCCCGCAGCACGATCGGCGATATGTTCACCGGCAACGCCGCGCTGCGCCGCCAGATCGCCGTGCGGTATTTGATCGACGGCATGGACGTGCACGGCGATGACCTGGTGATCACCAACGGCGCAATGGAGGCCCTGCAACTGGCCTTGATGTCGGTGACGCGGCCAGGAGACACGGTGTTGATCGAATCGCCGGCGTTCTACGCGACCCTGCAGGCGCTGGAGCGCATGAAACTGCACGCGGTCGAGGTGCCGACCAGTCCGCGCACCGGCATCCAGCTGGACGCGCTGGCGCAGGCGATACGCCGGCATCGGCCGCAGGCCTGCTGGATCATGTCGAATTTCCAGAACCCCACCGGCAGCCTTATGCCGGAATCCGGCAAGCAGGCGCTGGTCGCGCTGCTGGCCCGGCATGGCATTCCCTTGATCGAAGACGACGTCTACGGCGAGCTCTACTTCAGCCGCGCGCGCCCGCTGCCCGCCAAGGCCTACGACCGCGATGGCCTGGTCCTGCATTGCGCGTCGTTCTCCAAATGCCTGGCGCCGGGCTATCGGGTGGGATGGGTGGCCGCCGGGCGCTACGCCCGGGATGTCGAGCGCCAGAAGCTGATGACCACCCTGGCGTCGCCCAGCCCCAATCAGCTCGCGCTGGCCGAATACCTGGATCACGGCGGCTACGATCGCCATCTGCGCCAGCTGCGCGCCACGCTGGGGCGGCAGCAGCAGATGATGATGGCCGCGCTGGCGCGCTACTTTCCCGAGGGAACGCGAGCCTCGCGTCCCCAGGGTGGCTATTTCCTGTGGGTGCAATTGCCGCCGGGCGCCGACGCGCTGGCGGTATATAGAGAGGCGCTGGCGCGGCGCATCAGCGTGGCGCCAGGGCCGATTTTTTCGCCGCGGGGGGAATATCGCGATTGCCTGCGGCTGAACTACGGCCACCCGTGGGACGACACCCTGGAGGACGCGATGCGCGTGCTGGGCGAGATCGTCGCGGGGGAGGTAGCCCGGCAGCGTTGACGGGCGCTCAGGGCGTCCCGTTGCCGATGCGCCGCTCCAGCCGGTGCAGCAGATCCAGGATCGCCAGCGCCAGCAGGGCGCTTACGATGGCCAGGACTTCCTTGCCCATGCCGGTCGCGATGCCGATGGCGGCGGTCAGCCAGATGCTGGCGGCCGTCGTCAGTCCCTTGATCTCGCCTTGCGCGCTGGACTTGATGATGGCACCGGCGCCCAGGAAGCCAATACCTGAAATGATGCCTTGCAGGACGCGCCCCACGTCGTCCACCGCCATGCCGGCCTGCACCGGCGCCAGCACGAACAGCGCCGCGCCCAGCGCGACCAGCATATGCGTTCTCAGGCCCGCCGCCTTGCCGCTGCGTTCGCGTTCATAGCCGATCATGCCGCCCAGCAGCAGGGCGAGGACCAGGCGGATGACGATGCGGGTATAGGCCGCCGCATCGCCAATGTCGGAAAATTCTTCCTGCAGCGTCTGCCAAATGGTGCTGGTAAGGGTGTCCATGCCGTCCTCGGGATCGGATCCTTCTGGTTATTGTCGCCGTGTTGTAGCACGAGCACCGTGAATCGGTCCTACATGCGGTCATTGCGTCCTACAGCGCAAGGCGATTGCAGGAAGCTTGCGCCGGCGCGGCTTCCGTGGCGAAAGCCGCGCCGGGCACTTCCTGACGCGCTCCCGGCTGACAGACCGGGGCCCACCTCGCCGCTATAGTGGCCGGGTCCTGGAGATTCATCAGATGGCTATACACCACAACACCATATCGCCGTCCGTGCCTGGCGCGGCTGGCATGGGGGGCGTCGAGCCGCCGCGAGGCAGGCTGAGCGAACGCTTGTTCAGGGCATGCAAGGGACGTGCGACGCGTGCCGCGCGGTCCGTCAGCCGCATGGTCGGCCGCATTATGCGTCCGCGGTCGTCGAGTCCGCCGCCCATGCGCAGCGCCACGCCGGGCGCGCCGCGTGCCAGCCTGCGCAAGCTGGACTTCGCCGCCGTCGATTCGAGCCGGTGCCGCGGCCTGCAGATTTCCCCGGGCTCGCTCTCCAGCAAGTCCATGCCGGATTTCGCCGTGCGCGGCACGTCCGCCACGCCGTCGCCGTCCGCATCGCTGCCGCCCATCGAGGGGGTGCGCCTGAAGCCGGGCCGTTCCGCCGGCAGTCTGCCCACCCGCAAGCCTTCATTCGACGGCCCGCCGGCATTGCCGCCGCGTCCGCCGGGGCTGGGCAGCCCATTCCATGTTAGGCACGGCGGCGCGAGCCCGCCATCGAGTCCCTCTGCCAGTCTCGCGCCGGCATCCATCGAAAGCGGCGGCGCGGCCTCGACGGCGCCCAGCCTGGTCTTCCAGCGCCGGGATCCGGCCGGCCCGCCCATCACCGCGCGCGTGGCTCCGGAGGGGCCCCCGCCTACGCCGCCAGGAAGCGACGGACCGCTTCGTTGAACGCGCGCGGGTTCCCCAGGTTCATGCCATGGGATGAACCCGCGATGCGCAAGGTTTGCGCGTGCGGCAGCCAGTTCTGCAAGGTATCCAGAATGGCGGGATAGGGATGCGGACTCAGGGCGCCGCCGATCAGCAACGTCGGATGCGTGACGGCGCGCGCGTCCTTTTCGGTCAGCACGTAGGGGGCTTCCTGCGACTGCGCCGCCAGGGTGTGGGCGTTGGCGATCGCCATTTCCTTGAACCAGGGCACCATGCGGCGCCAGGTCTGTTCGCCGCTGACCGTATCGATGAATAGCGCCAGGCCCTGTTCCACGTTGCCCGCGCGTATGCATTCCTGCGCGCGCCGGCGAAAGTCGTCACGGCTGTCGTCCTGCTCGTTCAGCATCAGGCCGGGGTCGGCCAGCACCAGCGCGCGCACCTTATCCGGATGGCGGCGGGCCAGTTCGAAGGCGATGCGGCCGCCGCGCGAATGCCCCACCACGTGGGCGTTGCCCTCGCAATGCCTGTCGATGAACGATGCCAGGGCCGTGGCATGGTTCTCCACCGAGAAGCCCGCCAGGTCCGTCGCCGGGCCGTCCGGCCAATACCCCGGAAGGCTAATGGAAAAAACCCGGAAGTCCCGTGCCAGCGCCGGCGCCTGCGCTTTCCAGTAGCGCAGGTCGCACAGCGATCCATGCACCAGCAGCAGTGGCTGTCCATTGCCGCCGGCGGCATGGACCAAGCCGGCTTCGGCAGGACGGGGAACATGAATCGGATGCGGGAATTCGGCGGACATGAGCGGTGTGGACGGCTGGACGACTGCGGGCGCCTCGATTCTAGCCGCTGTCGCTTCAAGGATTGTCGCCTTTTTGTCCGCCTCAGATTTCTCGGATATTTGAGCGCCCGCTCCACGCATAAAGTTTCGGTCGTCGGCGTGCATCCCACCGGATGTACCTGGCGCAGCCCGCATCGCCGGATCGAGGCAACCCGCTTCGTATCGATGCAGCCCTAGTCACAAGCCAACGAGCTGCTGTCAAGAGAGACATTATCGTGTCGATTATGGATGTTCTTCCTGATGAAGACGCTTCCACGGAATGCACTTCCCAGGCGGGTATCTCGACGATGCCCGGAGCGCACCCGGTTCTTGGCGGCGATGCGGGCTACCTCCGGCCGCGGGCGCCGACCATAGACCTGGAAAATTTTCTGGCCGACATTGCCGCGGATGCGCCATGCGGCCCGGACCTGCAATACGACCCGGACTATGTCGAACTCGCGCACGTCATGCAGGGCAAGCCGGATGTCGAGTACGGCGACATGCATATCGATGCGGCCGAGCCCGATTGGAAGGCCGCCAAGGCGCTGGCCCTGAAACTGCTGGCTCGCACCCATGACTTGACGCTGGCCGTGTGGCTGAGCCGCATCCTGCTGAGCCTGCACGGCTTCGCCGGCCTGGATGACGGGCTGGCGCTGGTCGAGGCCTGCATAGAGCGTCACTGGGACCACGTCCATCCTGTCCTGGAGTCCGACAACGATCCGACCGAGCGGCTGAACATCCTGATGGGGCTGGACGATATGGACGGCGTGCTGGGCGCGGCGCGCCGTGCCCCGCTGGTTCGCAGCCCCATGTTCGGGCAGGTCTGCCTGCGCGATATCGATATCGCCACGGGAGAGCTGCCGCCCCGCCCGAATGACGAACGCAAGTCGCTGAAGGACATCGGGACGATATTCAGTACGGCCGATGCAGCACAACTGGAAGCCGCCCTGGGTGCCATCGAACAGGCGCTGGTGCGCCTGGACCGCATCGCGGCCCTGCTCGATGACCGTGTCGACTCGCAGTATGCCTGCGAGCTGGAGAAGCTGCCCAGGACCCTGCAGCATGCCGCGCGCGCGGTGCGCGAGCATCTATCCAGCCATTCCGGCAGCGCGACCCGAATCGACACCATGGACCTGGAGCACGTACCGTCCGATGCGGATGGCACGAACGGCAGCCAGGACACGACCGGCGCCGGCAGTGGCGACATCCGCAATCGCGACGACGTCGCCTACCAGATAGACCGCATTTGCGAGTACTACGCGGCCGAGGAACCGGGTAGCCCAGTCCCCGTCCTGCTGCAGCGTGCGAAGCGGCTCATCAATATGAACTTCATCGAAATCATGTCTGAGCTGTCTCCGCAAGGATTCGCGGAAATCAGCTTTCTTGCCGGCATCCGTCCCGACGGCCCTCGTTCTGACGCCGATGCCTCGGAAGCCTATATAAACCCCTAACGGAGATATCCGGATGACCAAGGAAAGTAGCCAAAAATTTCTCGGCCGCACGCGACCGCCCCGTGTGCAGATCGAGTACGACGTCGAAGTGAACGGCTCGCAAAAGAAAGTAAACCTGCCGTTCGTCATGGGCGTGATGTCCGACTTGTCCGGGCAATCGCTCGATGCGCTGCCGCCGGTGGCGGATCGCAAGTTCCTGGAGTTCGACAGCGAGAACTTCGATGACCGCATGGGCGCGATCAAGCCCCGCGTCGCGGCTTCCGTGCCCAATGCGTTGACCGGCGAGGGCAACCTCGGCGTGGACCTGACATTCGAATGCATGGACGACTTCTCGCCGGCCGCCATCGCGCGCAAGATCGAGCCGCTGCGACGGCTGTTGGAAGCGCGCAGCCACCTGTCCAACCTGTTGACCTACATGGACGGCAAGGTATCGGCCGAGGACATGGTGTCGAAGCTGCTGTCCGATCCCTCGTTGATGCAGACCCTGGCACAAGCCGCGAAGACGGCCGAACCGCAGGCCGAGGATGGCACGCCGCCGGCGGCTTCCGATACCGCCGATGCCCCCGAAGACGGCTCCGCGCCGCAGTCGTAACCATATCGAAGCAACTAGGACCGACCAATGAGTGAAACAGTGGCGATGGCCGGACAGGCCAACGGGCAAACAACGACCGAAACCGGCGGCATGGATTTTTCGGCGCTTCTGCTGAAGGAATTCAAGCCCAAGAACGATGACGCGAAACGCGCGGTCGAGCAATCGATCACGACCCTGGCCGAATATGCCTTGCAGGATGCGCGGCTGATCTCCAGCGATGTCATGGACACCGTCCAGGCCATGGTCGCGGAAATCGATCGCAAGCTGACGCTGCAGATCAACGCCATCCTGAACTGCCCGGAATTCCGCAGCGTGGAAGGCGCATGGCGCGGCCTGCATTACCTGGTCAGCAATACCGAGACCACGGAGCAGCTCAAGATCCGCGTCATGAACCTGTCCAAATCGGACCTGTACAAGACCTTGAAGAAATACAAAGGGTCGGCCTGGGACCAGAGCCCGCTTTTCAAGAAAATCTACGAGGAGGAGTTCGGGCAGTTCGGCGGCCAGCCGTACGGCGCGTTGGTGGGCGATTATTACTTCGACAACAGCGCCCGCGATGTCGATCTGCTGGCGCAAGTCGGCAAGATTTGCGCGGCGGCCCATACGCCCTTTATTTCGGGCGCGTCGCCCGCGGTAATGCTGCTGGATTCGTGGCGCGACCTCGCCAACCCGCGCGATATCAACAAACTCTTCCAGACGCCCGAGCATGCCGCCTGGCGTGCCCTGCGGGAGTCCGAGGATTCCCGCTATATCGGGTTGACCCTGCCGCGCTTTCTCGCGAGAGCGCCTTATGGCGCGAAGTCGAACCCCGTGGACGAATTCGCGTTTGAAGAAGATACCTGCGGCGGAAATCCGGAGAACTTCACATGGGCCAATGCCGCCTATGCCATGGCGGTGAACATCAATCGTTCCTTCGCCGAATACGGATGGTGCTCGCGTATCCGCGGTATCGAGTCCGGCGGTGCGGTCGAAGACCTGCCCGTGCATCTCTTCCCCACCGATGACGGCGGCGTCGATGTCGTGTGTCCCACGGAAATCGCCATCAGCGACCGCCGCGAGGCGGAGCTGTCCAAGGCGGGCTTCCTGCCGTTGGTGCATATGAAGAATAGCGGCATGGCAGCGTTCATCGGCGCGCAGTCGCTGCAGAAGCCGGCCGAGTATGACGAGCCCGAGGCGACGGCCAACGCCAATCTGGCGGCACGCCTGCCCTATCTGTTTGCCTGCTGCCGCTTCGCGCATTACTTGAAGTGCATCGCCCGCGACAAGATCGGTTCGTTCAAATCCAAGGAGGACATGCAGAAATGGCTGTATCGCTGGATCCTGAAGTACCTGGACGGGATGCCGACGCATTCGTCCGAGGTCGTCAAGGCGATGAAGCCGCTGAGCGATGTCGCCGTAAGCGTCGAAGATGTCGAGGGCAATCCGGGGTACTACACCTCCAGGATCTATTTGAAGCCTCACTACCAACTTGAAGGACTGACCGTTTCGTTGCGGTTGGTCAGCAAGCTTCCCGCTGTCGAAGGGAAGTAAACGCGACGGAGGCCACTCGGCACCGTCGTCATCGCCGCCGGTATCCCGTGCCGGTCGGCCGCATCTCGACATTTTTGAATCCCAAGTACTAGGAGTAGCACAATGAGTGGCAATGCAAACCATGCCATATGGACATCGGATTTCGGCTCGGAGATCCAGGGCAGCTCGGCCATCGTGGAGAATCATCTGGATCTCTTGAACGCCAGCTACGGCTCCAGCAATACGCAGCACATGGCGTTGGGGGGGCATGTACGCGGTCCCGGCTCGGTGGAATTTTCCGACATCATGGTTGCCCGGATGAAATGCGCGGCCAGCACGAAATTGGCCTCGAGCGCCGCCAAGCGTACCGAGATCCCCAAGATCCAGATTTTCCAGTACACCCGCGACGGCACCGCCAAGCCGGTGGTCAAGGAAATCTGGACGCTGACGAACTGCTACGTTGCGGATTTCCAGAAGGCCACGGACTTCAACGACGAATCGTTCCGCATCTGGTACGAGTTGATCATGGTCGACGAATACCAAATGGAGAAAGACGGCACATTGAAGCCCTGCGGGACCTGGGGATATAACCGCCTGACGCACGAAGTCTTCTAAGAAGCGGCAGGGCGGACACGCTCCGTTTCTGAATTGCCGGAAGGGGCGGGGCCGGCGCTAAGCCGGTCCCGCTCCGCATGCCAGGTTGGGATTGGGCTCGGAACATGGCGGAACTCATCAGCAGGAACCGGCTGCAGCCTGCGCTGCTCGACCGGTTGACCGATCTGCATCCCGAGTGCGCGTCGGAGTCGCGCGATCGTCGGGTGATTTCGCTACGCCAGCTGCGGGAAGGCGTGCTGCGCGACATCACTCATGTGTTGAACAGTCGGCGCTTGTACGGAGCGGATCTGCACGCGTATTCCGCCGTCGCGGACTCGGTGCTGAATGCCGGCTTGCCCGATTTCGCGGGTAGGCCGGCATCCAACGTGGACAAGACGGTGCTTGCCGAAGAGATCGCCGGGACGCTGCGGCGCTTCGAACCCAGGATCCTTGCCGACAGCCTGCGCGTGTCCCCGGTGCTCGGGACGTCCGACACGCGGGGCAACGTCGTGGCATTTCTGGTCGAGGGCGATCTCTGGGCGCAGCCCTATCCGGAGCGGCTATACCTGATGACGGAACTGGACCTGGAAGACGGACAGATATCGATAAGCGAAGGACACGCGCGGGCGTAGGGATGAATTCGACCTTATTGCGCTATTACAACGAGGAACTCCAGTACCTGCGCGAAATGGGCGGCGAGTTCGCGCAAGCCTATCCCAAGATCGCCGGGCGGCTGGGAATGGATGGATTCGAATGCGCGGATCCCTACGTCGAGCGCCTGCTGGAGGGCTTCAGCTTTCTGTCGGCGCGTACGCGGATGAAGCTCGAAGCCGAGTTTCCGCGTTTCACACGGCACCTGGCGGAGATGATCTATCCGCAGTATCTGGCGCCGACGCCATCGATGGCGGTGGTGCAGTTCCAGCCGGATTGGGGGCATCCCGGATTGGCCAGGGGGCATCGCGTCCCCCGGCATAGCGTATTGAAGAGCAACAAGGACAAGCATACGACGACACGTTGCCAGTACCGGACCGCGCACGACGTGACGCTGTGGCCGCTGCGGTTGCGGGCGGCCGAGTACACGCCCTATATGGGCAATGTCTGCGGCGTCATCCCGGATCCGCGCTGTCACCCCGAAGCCGTGCTGCGCCTGCGTTTCGAAGTGTCCGCCAGGGTGGCGCCGGCCGCGCTGGCCCTGGATCGGCTGCCGCTCTTCCTGCGCGGGGCCGATGCCCTGCCGGCAAAGCTGTACGAGATCCTCGCCGGGCACGTACTGCATGGGTGGGCGGTGGCGCCGGGTCCCGGCGCGGCCTGGCATGTGTCGCTCGGCAATCCCTGCGTCGTGCCGATGGGATTCTCGGACGAGGAGGCATTGCTGCCGCCGTCGAGGCGGGCATTTCGCGGTTATCGCCTGATACAGGAGTACTTCGCGTTTCCCGAGCGTTATCACTTCGTCGAGCTGCGGGGACTGCAGGCGGCGATGCGCCGTTGCGATGCCACCGGTTTCGATGTAGTCCTGGTGCTGGATTCCTACGACCCGCAGCTCGGGAAAGTCGTCGACGCGTCGAACTTCTGCCTGAATTGCACGCCGGCGATCAACCTGTTCACCCATCGCGCCGACCGGGTGGTGCTGGAGCCGGGCAGGTTCGAGTTCCACGTGGTCCCGGATCGCAGCCGGCCCATCGATTTCGAGATATACAGCATCGAATCGGCGCACGGCTATGCCGCGCCGGACGATGAACCGCGCTTGTTCGAGTCGTTCTTCAGCGCACGCGATCCGGAAGCACGGCGCGCGTCCGCCGGAGCATTCTTCCAGCTGCGGCGGGAACCCAGAAAGCCCACGGAGCGCGAACGGCGCGATGGGCCGCGGTCGCGTTATCTGGGCAGCGACGTCCATATCGCGCTGGTCGATATGCATGACGCGCCGCTGCATCTGAATCTGCTGCAGTTGGGCGTCGACGCCCTGTGTACCAATCGCGACCTGCCTTTGTGCATGCCCGTCGGCGTGGGCGCCACGGATTTTTTCTTCGACGATGAATTGCCCGTGCAAAGCGTCCGCTGCGTGGCCGGCCCCAGCGAACCCAGGCCCGGCATGGAGGATGGCGCGGCGGCGTGGCGGTTATTGAGCCACTTATCGCTGAACCACCGTTCTTTGCTGGAAGACGGCGCCGGCAGGGGCGCGCGAACCATGCGGGAACTGCTCGATCTGTATTGCCATGAGACCGATGCCGTGGGCAGACGCCAGATCGCCGGTGTCCTGGACATCGCATCGCGGGGCGTGACGCGGCGCTTGCCGTTGCCGGGACCGGCCTGCTTCGGCCGCGGACTGGAAGTCACATTGACGCTGGATGACGGCGCCTTCCAGGGCGGCGGCGCCTTTCTGTTCTCCGCCGTGCTGCAGGCATTCTTTGCAGGCTACGTATCGATCAACAATTTCGCCGAGACCGCCGTGCGCACGCCTGCCCGTGGCGAAATCATGCGCTGGCGCGCGAGGGAGGGCCTGTGTCAGACGCTTTGAGCGCCGCGGGCGCCCTTGCGCTCGACACCGCGCGCTTCGATCTTTTCCAGGCCTTGCGGCTGATCGAATCGGCATACCCCGACCGTCCCCGGCTGGGCCGTTCCTTGCGCCCGCGCGACGATGTCGTCAGGTTGGGGCAACGGCCCCGGCTGCATTTCGTGGCGGCAGAGCTGGACGCGTACCGGCCGCCGGATGACGCAAGGCCGGCGCAATTGACGGCCAACGTCGGCGGGCTGCTCGGACCGAACGGCCCGATGCCGCTGTACTTCACCGAATATGTCCATAACCGGCTGGCGCACGGCGGGGACTCCACGCTGGTCGGCTTCCTGGATATCTTCCAGCACCGTCAGCTGTGCCTGTTCTATCGCGCCTGGGCGGATGCCCAGCCGGTGATCGGCATGGATCGCGGCCGGATGCGGGCCGAAGGCTATGCCCGCTATGTCGCCAGCCTGTGCGGCCTGTCCGCGACGGCGTCGGCGGCGGGCGGGGAGAGCGACGATCTGGACAAGCTGCAGTTCTGCGGCCTGCTTGCCACGCGCACGCGGCACGCCAGTGGATTGGGGCTGCTGCTGTCCCAGTATCTGGGCGTGCCGGTGTCGATACGGCAGTTCGTCGGACTCTGGCTGAAGCTCGCCAGCGAGGACTTGACGGCGCTGCGGCGCGACGGCGGCCGTTCCCTGGGCGAGGGCCTCGTGCTGGGGCGGCGGGTCTGGGACAGGCAGGCGAAATTCCGCGCCGTCATCGGACCGGTGGCGGGCCGCGATATACGCCGGCTGCTGCCCGGCGAGCCGGGCTACCGGCGGCTTGTCGAGTGGGTCGAGCTATATACCGGCGGCCTGCTGCATTGGGACATCGAACTGCAAGTCCAGCCCGAAGCCGCCTCCTGCATGAGGTTCGACGGATCCGCGCGCCTGGCATACACCAGCTGGCTGGGGCAAAAAAAAACGGCGGACACGCCCGCGATGCTGCGCATTCAACCGCGCGGAAATACTCACCCTATGAGCTAGAGGAAAAAAAATATATGTCGGAAATCAGCCGCGTCGCATTATTCGGCAAGCTCACGCCGCTCGGCTACCGGGCGATCGAGAACGCGACGACCTTCTGCAAGCTGCGTGGCCACGCCCATGTCGAGCTGGAGCATTGGATGCACCAGATCCTGCAGATGCAGGATGCGGACCTGCATCGCATCGTGCGCCATTTCCGGATCGAGCATGCCGCGCTCGCCCGCGATCTGGTCGAGTCGCTGGACCGCTTGCCGCCGGCGGCGGGCAGGGCGCTGGACCTTTCCGCCCTGGTCGAGGAATCCGTGGAGCGCGGATGGATGTACGCCTCGCTGCAATATGGACAAAGCCAGGTGCGTACCGGCCATCTGGTGCTGGGCATGTTGCGCACGCCTTCGCTGCGGCGGGCCCTGCTGGGAATTTCACGCCAGTTCGCCGGCATCGATCCGGATGTCCTGGCGGAAGGTTTCGCTACGTGGCTGCGCAGTTCCCCAGAAGAGGGTTCGGCGGCGGGCGCCTCGCGTTCGACCGCAGCACCCGCCTCGGGCGCGATGCCCGGGCTGGAGGGACCGCACCAGGCCTTGAGCCGGTACACCGTCGACCTGACCGCGCTGGCGCGCGAAGGCGGGCTCGATCCCATCGTCGGCCGCGACGATGAAATCCGCCAGATGATCGATATCCTGCTGCGGCGCCGCCAGAACAATCCCATCCTGACCGGCGAGGCCGGCGTCGGCAAGACAGCGGTCGTTGAAGGCCTGGCGCAGCGCATCGTTGACGGTAACGTGCCGCCGGCCCTGCGCGATGTTTCCCTGCGCACCCTGGACGTCGGCCTGCTGCAGGCGGGGGCCAGCATGAAGGGCGAATTCGAACAGCGCCTGCGCCAGGTCATCGATCAGGTGCAGGCGTCGGACAAGCCGATCATCCTGTTCGTCGACGAGGCCCATACGCTGGTGGGAGCGGGCGGCGCGGCGGGCACCGGCGACGCGGCCAACCTGCTGAAGCCCGCGCTGGCCCGAGGTACGCTGCGTACCATAGCGGCGACGACATGGGCGGAATACAAGCGCCACATCGAAAAGGATCCGGCGTTGACGCGCCGTTTCCAGCCGGTTCCCGTTGCCGAGCCCGACGAGGCGAAGGCGCTGCGCATGCTGCGCAGCGTGGTCGGCGCGATGGAAGCGCATCATGGGGTCCAGATCCTTGACGATGCCTTGCGCGAGGCCGTGCGGCTGAGCCATCGCTATATTCCCGACCGCCAGCTCCCGGATAAGGCGGTCAGCCTGCTCGATACGGTATGCGCGCGTGTGGCGGTCAGCCGGCATGCCACGCCGGGCGCCCTGGACCGCTGCCGCGCCAGCATCGAGGCGCTGCGCACGGAGCTTGCCTTGCTGGAGCGCGAAGCCGCCATCGGACTGGGCGATGGCGCCCGCGCGGGCCGGGTCGCGGCGAACCTTGCGATGGAGGAACGCGCGCGCGTGGCGCTCGAGGCGCGGTGGGAAAAGGAAAGAGCCCTGGTGGAAGCGATCGCCGGCCATCGTGCCGCGCTGGCCACCGAGTCCGCCACCGAGCCGGCCACCGGGCAGACCGCCACCCCCGCCGCCGTAAGCCGGCTCGCCGAACTGGCGCGCCTTGAAGAGGCACTGGCGGAATGCCAGGGCGAACAGCCGCTGGCGGTAGCCTGTGTGGACAGGCATGCCATCGCCGCGGTCGTGCAGGATTGGACGGGCATTCCCGTGGGGCGCATGCTGAACGATGAAATCGATAGCCTGCTCGACCTGGACAAAACGCTGGACCGCCGCATCGTCGGGCAGTCCCGGGCCACCGCATGCATCGCGCGGCGCATCCAGACGGCCCGCGCCGGCCTGGACAGGCCCGGACGTCCCGTCGGTGTCTTCCTGCTGGCCGGCCCTTCCGGCGTCGGCAAGACCGAGACGGCGCTGGCGTTGGCGGACGCCCTGTACGGTGGCGAGCACAACGTCATTACGCTGAACATGAGCGAATACCAGGAGGCGCATACGGTCTCCACGCTGAAGGGCGCGCCGCCCGGCTATGTCGGCTATGGCGAAGGCGGCGTTCTGACGGAAGCCGTGCGCCGGCGGCCCTACGGGGTGGTGCTGCTGGACGAAGTGGAAAAGGCGCATCCGGATGTGCACGAAGTCTTCTACCAGGTGTTCGACAAAGGCTGGATGGAAGACGGCGAAGGCCGTGTCATCGATTTCCGCAATTGCCTGATCCTGCTCACCACGAATGCCGGCTCGGACGTCATCGAACATTTGTGCGCCGAGGGGCGCGACCTTCCTTCCCCGGACGACATATGCGTGGCCTTGCGCCAGCCGCTTGTGAAGGTATTCCCGCCCGCATTGCTGGGAAGGATGACGGTCGTTCCCTACTATCCCCTGGGCCTGGATACCATAGGCCGGATCGTGCGGTTGCAGTTGGATCGCCTGGGCGGGCGCCTGAAGGCCGATGACGGCATCGTCTTCCAGTACGCCGATTCAGTGGTGGACGAAATCGCCGGCCGCTGCAAGGAACGGCAAAGCGGCGCTCGCCTGGTCGATGCCGTCCTGATGCAGTCCGTGCTGCCCGGCATCGGCAAGACCATGCTGGAATGGCGTCGCGAAGGGCGTTCGGTCGGGGTGATTCGTATAGAGGCGCAAGAAGGCGCATTCCGATACGAATTGGCCGAGTCGGCGGCGGAGGAGCCGGATGTCCTCTGACCCGCAGGGCGGGCGCAAGCTTCGGATCGGCGGCGCGGCCCTGCCGGCGGATACATTGCTGCATACCGTGCAGGGGCGCGAGCGTCTGGGCAAGCCCTTCAAGTTCGATATCCTGTTCTCGTGCGGCGACGGCGCGCCTTCCGCGGAATCGATACTGGGCAGCGCGGTCGTCTTGACGCTGTCCGGGCCCCAGGGAGACCGCGCGTTCCACGGCATCATCGCGCAGTTCAGCCTCGTGGAGCTGGGAGGGCTGACGCAGAAGGCGTCTTCCGGCAGGACGAAATACCGTGCGATCGTGCGGCCGCGCCTCTGGCGCCTGACCCGCTCGTCGCATTGCAGGTTCTTCCACGACAAGACTGTCGTCGATATCGCCAAGTTCCTGCTGGATGAACAGAGCGTCCCGCATCGCTCCATCTGTATCGGCTCCTATCCCAAACTGGACAACTGCACGCAGTACCGCGAAACCGACTTCAATTTTCTTAACCGCCTGCTCCAGCGCGAGGGTATCTACTATTACTTCGATCACAAGGACGGCACGGACACGCTGGTCCTGGTCGACGATCCGCAGCAGCACGGCGCTACCCCGAATTACGAATCCATACCCTTCAATCACGTGGGGCAGGGCGACGGAACGCAAGCCGTGGGGGAAGCCGTCTACGACTGGAAGAACGATCGTCGTGTCGTGCCGGGACGGTCCGAGACGAACGCGTTCGACTTCGAGAACGTCTCCCGCAGTACGAGCCAGGGCCTGACCGGCCATGCCACCAGCGAGAAGCAGGGCAACAAGGCGTATGTCATACAGGAGCCCGCGCTCTGGTATGACGACGACAACGATGGCGTGCGCTATGCGTGGGCACGGCTGGACGCGTATCTTCCCCGCGCTTCGCGCGTGGCTGGCCGCGCCACCGCGTGCGGCATATCGCCCGGTGCCTGGTTCGCGCTGACGGGGCATGCCGTCGCCGAGCAGAACGGCAAGTACCTGGTGACCGACGTGCGCTATCGCATGAGCGATGGCTATTATCCGGTGGGGCACGCCGCCGAAAAGAACTCGTCGCCGCCGGCCGATCCGGCGGCGGCTCGCCGCGCCCGCATGCTGTTCGATTGCCGGTTCCGCGCCATCCCGCGCGATAGCCGGTATCGCGCACGATGCTGGGCCCACGTCCCGGTCATCGGCCCGCAGACCGCCATCGTCCTCGCGCCCGAAGGCGAGGATTTCGCGACGGACGCGCATGGCCGGATCAAGGTGCAGTTCCACTGGGAACAGTTCAACCCGCCCAGCACCGGCCAGGCGATGCAACGCTGCTGGGTCCGGGTCGCCCAGCCCTGGGCGGGAGACCGCTGGGGGGCCATGTTCCTGCCGCGCAAGGGCCAGGAAGTCCTGGTGGACTTCCTGAACGGAAACCCAGACAAGCCTGTCGTGGTCGGGGGGCTTTATAACGGCAAGAACAAGACGCCCTATGCGCTGCCCGATGCGGCGGCGGTGAGTACGATCCTCACGCAGGGGACCGGCGCGGGAAACGCCGGCAAGCGTAACGAGCTGCGGTTCGACGATGAAAAACTGCAGATCCTGCTGTACACCGACGGCAACCAGGACAACTACACCGAGCACGACAGCCTGACCTATGTCGGCCACGATTCGCACACCTTCATAGAAGAGCACCAACTGATCGAAACCAAGTACCAGGACGTCACCGTCGGCGCCAGCCAGACGATACGGGCCCGCGACGTATCTCTGAGCGCGAGCCTGTCCGTGGTACACGAGGCGGGAGAGAAGTACGTCATCAAAAGCGAACTGGTGCACATCAAGTCGGATGCCACCCTGGTGCTCGAAGCGACCGCCATGCTATCGCTCAAGGCCGGTGGAAGCTTCATCTCGATCGGGCCGGACGGCGTGCATATCTCCGGGCCCATCGTATACCTGAATTCGGGTGGCGCCGCCGGCAGCGGCCCCGGCGGCTCGACGAAGCAACCCGAGCATCCCAAGCGCGCCGATGACGGCAAGTCGGTGAAGCGGAACTGATATGGCATTACCTGTAGTACTGGGTGCGCAACTGGCCTGCACCTTCGGCACCGCTCCGTCCGCGCTCATCGTCGAGCCGTCCTCCAGAGTTCTCGTGGAAGGCCGGCCGGCGGCCAACATCGAGGACAACAAACCCATCGTCAACATCCCGCCGTTTCTCATGTGCACCTCCGTGGCGAATCCGGCGGTGGAGGCCGCCACCGCGGCGGCCATGGGCGTGCTGACGCCCATGCCGTGCGTCCCGATCGTCGAGGCGCCCTGGCTGCCCGGTGCGCCCACGGTGCTGGTGGGCGGCCTGCCCGCGCTGGACAACAGTTCCCGCTGCATGTGCCAGTGGGCCGGCGTGATCTCCATCGTTATGCCTGGCAGCGTGCGCACCATGGTGCCGTGACGGGCATCGAGTCCCGTGCGCCAGCAGGGTGCCACCTACGATTTTTCCCAATGTCCGGAGGCGTGGATAGTGCGATCCTTTGGACAGGCATCGAATTCCTTATGGGTAGCGATCGTACCGGCCTTGCGCGGCGTGCATGCCAGGCCCCTGACCATGGGGTAACCGGGTGGCGCGGCGCAGGTCAAACCAGCGTCGTCGCGGTCATCGCGTCGGCCGCTTCGAGGATGGGCAGATGAACGACAATTTCTGGAATACCTTCAATACCAGGACAGGTGCGCTCGATGCGCTCGCGCGCGTTGACTTGTTGGCCGGCGACCCGGCGCTGGATCGCCGGATGGCGGTACTGGCGGACGCCGATCCGTTGGGCTTGCGCATGGCGCGCCGTCCCCCGCCGGGATGTTGCTCGGCGCTTTCCCGAGATCGCGTCTCGCCGGAACACTACGCGTATCGGCTTCCCACCCATGCAAGCGCGGCGCCTGTATGGCGCGCGGATCTCGATGTGTGAACAGCGCCGGCTTGCCGTGCGCTTCATGGTGGTGGCATGTCTGCTCGCATGCCTGGCGGCATGCGCCACGGGGCCGGAGGAGCACCGCGGCGTTTGCCTGCGCCTGGCAGGCTCGGACAGGCTCAATCCGGATCGCGATGGACGCCCGTCGCCCGTCATCGTGCGGATTTACCAGCTGTCCGAAGCCGACGACTTCCGCCAGGCGGGATTCTTCGATCTCTACGGCAACGACAGGCAGCTGCTGGGCAAGGCCATGCTGGCCCGCTCGGTGCTGGCGATCCGGCCGGGTCAGCGGATCAAGCTTGGGCAGGCGCTCGTGCCGGGCGCGCGCTACCTCGCCGTGCTTGTGGCCTATCGCGACATCTGGCGCGCCCGGTGGCGCGCCGTGGTAGCCCTGCCGGACCAAAGCGAGGATGGCGATAGCGATTGGCTGCTGACGCTGCATCCGGACAAGTTGACGATAACGCCGCACGGCGGCGGAAACGATAAGGGTTCCTGGAAAGAGGGAAGTCATGTACTGGAACAGTAAGATCATCTGGTCCGAAGGCATGCTGCTGCAACAGCAGCATCTGCAGCAGCATGACCGCTACTGGCGCAATTACATCGAAGGACGCATCGGCCGTTCCCCGCGGGGCTGGGGTCTTTCGAGACTGGAATTGGACGAACACTTGTTGGCCTTGGGCAAACTGGCGCTGCTGGCTTGCGAAGGCGTGATGCCGGACGGCACGCCATTTGCCCTGCCGCAGGAAGACGACCTTCCCGCCGCACGGGACGTCCCGGAGGATGCGCGCGACGTCCTGGTGGTCCTGGCCTTGCCGCTGGCACGCCCAGGCGCGCCGGAGGCGGCGGGCGATGAACCGGAATCCCCCCACGCGCGCTACCGTATCGCCGAATGCGAAGTGCGCGACGCCAATGCCGGCGCGGACCAGGAGGCATTGGTGCAGGTGGGAAGGCTGCGCCTGCGCCTGGCCTTTCATCATGAGGTCGCCGAGGGCCATGCCCTGCTCGGCATCGCGCGCATCGTGGAGCGCCGGTCCGACGGCACGGTGATCCTCGATCGCGCGTACTGCCCGCCGGTGATCGATTGCCGGGCGGCGCCACGCATGACACGGCTGATGGACGAACTGGTGGGACTGCTCGGGCAGCGTGGGGCCGCGCTGGCCGGTCGGCTGATGGAGCCGAACACGCATGGCGCGGCGGAGATCGCCGAGTTCCTGCTGTTGCAGCTGGTCAATCGCGCCGAACCGCTGTTCGCGCACCTGTCGTCCGCCGGCGGCCTGCACCCGGAACATCTGTACCGGGAGATGCTGAGACTGGCCGGCGAACTGGCCTGCTTCAGCCAGGGAGACCGGCGGCCGCCCAAACTGACGCCGTATCGGCATGACGACCTGGACGGATCCTTCCGGCCCTTGATGGAATATCTGCGCCGCGCGCTGTCGGCCGTGATCGAGCCGCAGGCCATTGCGATTCCGCTGGAGCCAGGCCAGTTCGGCATGCGCGTGGGGCGGGTGCCCGACGTCGGCCTGTTGCGCACGGCCAGCTTCGTGCTGGCCGCTGGCGCGGATCTGCCCGTCGACGCACTGTGGTCCAGCCTGCCCGCGAAGCTGAAGGTCGGGCCGGTCGAAAAAATCCACGACCTGGTCACGCTCCAGCTGCCCGGCATCGCGCTGCGCACGCTGCCGGTCGCGCCGCGCCAACTGCCGTTCCACGCCAACAACTGCTATTTCGCGTTGGATGCGGCCGATGACCTGTGGGCGGAGCTGTCGACGTCGGCGGGTATCGCCTTGCACGTGGCGGGCGATTTTCCCGGCCTGCAGCTGGCGCTCTGGGCCATACGCCAATGAAGGTGGTCGACTATACGCGGGATGGGGACGCGGGGCCGCCCGGGGCCACCTCGCCCCTTGCCGTCATCCATGACATCGCGCCGCCCATGCCGCCGTCCGGCGCGCCGGTGTTCCTGCCCCGCCACGCCTTGAATCCGCTGGTGGCGGCCGCGCATCCGCTATTGGAGATCGGCGTGTTGCTGCGTCACGGCCGCCAGTCGCCGCCTTTTTCGCTGGAGGAGCTGCGTACCCGGCTGGTCGCCATGGTGCGGACCTTCGTGGATACCTGTGCGTCCTTTTCCACGGACATCGTCGCTGCCGCGCGCTACTGCCTTTGCACCTATGTCGACGAGGCTATCGCAGCTACCTGCTGGGGGGGAGAAGCCTGGTCGGCACGCAGCCTGCTCGTCATCTTCCATGGCGAATCGTCCGGCGGCGAACGTTTCTTTACCATCCTGCACGAGCTGTCGCGCGATCCGGCGGCCAACATCGATGCGCTGGAATTGCTGTCGGTGATACTGGCGCTCGGCATGCAGGGCCGCTATCGGCTGTCGCCGCAGGGCATCGCCTCGCTCGGACAGGTGCGCCACAAATTGCGGGGCCTGATCCGCCAGGTGCGCGGCGCCCCGGAGGCCGCCCTATCGCCGCGCTGGCGGGGCGAACGGGTGCCGCCGCGCGGCCCGTTCATGTTGCGTCCGCTGGGGTGGGTGGTGGCGGGGGTGATCCTTGCGCTGGTCTCGCTGCATGGCTGGCTGAGTTTGCGCTTGCGGCAACACGCGGATGCGGTCGCGCTGGCGCGCGAGGCCGTGCGGGTCACCGCTCCCATTCGTGCGCCGGCACCGCCGCCCGCCGTTGCGCCGCCGCGCCCGCAGCCGGCCGCCACTCCCATGCCTTTCGCTCCCCAGCTCGACCAGGCGCTGGCCGCCGACATCGCGGCACAGCGGGTGCATATCGATCGCCGTTCCGACCGCGTCGTTCTCACCCTGAATACCGACGGGCTGTTCGCTTCCGGCAGCGCGCGGGTGGCCCCCGCCGATCTTCCCCTGATCCGCCGGATCGGTGACGCGCTGCGCGGTGTCCCCGGGCAGGTCGTCGTGGTGGGACACACGGACGACCAGCGGCCCGCGCCTGGGGCCCCTTCGAACTGGGCGCTGTCGCTGGCGCGCGCCACGCAGGTCGTAGAGCTCCTGCGCCAGGAGACGGACACGTCCGCGCGGTTCCTGGCACAGGGAAGCGGCAGCAGCCAGCCCGTCGCTTCCAACGACACGCCCGCGGGCCAGGCTCGCAACCGGCGCGTGGCAATCACCGTACTGGCGCCCGGCGCCACCCCGTAGCGCCGCGTCCGTCGCCATCGTGGCCCCAGGGGCCCGGATACTCACTTCGAGAACGCGCTTTATGCTCAAAAGAATCTTCGGCGGGTTGACCTTCCGCCGCTTCCTGATGGCCGTGGTGGTGTTACTGGGCATCGGGTTCATCGTGCACCAATCGCCGCGCTTTTCCTACGCGGGGCATGCGCCTTTCGCGACGCCGGCGGCGCGGGCCTGGCTGACACTGGCCTTGTGCCTGTTGTGGGTTTTCGCGCATGGCCTGACGGCGTTGGTGCGCCGCCTGGACCGCGTGCGCATCAGCTGGGAACCGGCGCCGCCCGAGCCTTCCGCGCCCCAGTATGACGACGGTCCCCTGGTGGCAGCGCAGGACAGGCTCGACATGCTTTTCAGGGCGGTGCGACGCGTGCTGCGCAAGGATGGCCCGGCATGGCGGCTGGGCCGGCACAGCCTTTACCGCCTGCCGTGGTATGTCGCGCTGGGCGATGCGGGCAGCGGCAAGACCTTGCTGCTGGCATCCTCGCGCCTGGGGATGTCGGCGCCCGGCGACGATTCCCATTGGCAGGCGGGCGATCCTTGCAGGTTCTGGCTCGGCAACCATGCCCTGCTGATAGAGACGGGAGGTGCTCCGGCATCCGCCGAAGGCGGCGCCGGTTTCGGACACGCCATCTGGCAGCGCCTGCTCAAACGAACGTGGCAGGCGCGCCGGTTCTGTCCCGTGAACGGTGTCATCGTCGTCCTCAACGTACAGGATCTGCTGGGCGGCGAGCAACTGGCGTTGGCGCGCGCGCAGGATGCCCGCGCGCGCCTGCGCGACATGCAGCGGCGCTTCAGGGCGCCGTATCCCGTGTATGTCGTCGTCGCGCAGTGCGATCGCCTGGCCGGCTTCGAGGCGTTTTTCGCCCACCTGGATCGCGCCGCGGCGGAACAGGTGTGGGGGATGACGTTCGCCGATTCGACCGCTCAAGGCAACGAGGCGGCACTGGCCGCATTCGAGAACGAATTCGCGGCGCTGGTGCGCCGTCTGCAGGATCGCGTCGTGTATCTGACGGCGACCGCCGGCGACGATGTGCAGGCGGGCGCGATCTATGGGTTCCCCTCTCAGTTCGAAGCCCTGGGTGAACCTCTGGGAGCGTGGCTGGGGCATGTGTTCGCGCGGTCGTTCCACGCGAGGGCTTCCTGGCTGCGCGGGGTGTATTTCACCAGCGCCGCGCAGGATGGCGATGTCCGGTACGTTTCTTCGAGTGCCGTCGCCGCGTTCGTCCGGGATGCCGTGCCGTCGCGGCAACGCGGCACCCCGCATGCCCACGGCTACTTCATCACGGGCCTGCTGCGCGATGTGGTGTTCCAGGAGCGCGGGCTCGCCGACCGGGCCGCGGCGCATATGCGGCGGCGCGCTTCGCGCTATCTGTGGCCGGCCGCCCTGGTCCTCGCCGTCGTCATCGCCGGTGCGATGTTGGCGGCCGGATATCAGCGCAACCGCGCCTTGATCCAGAAGGTGCATGGCGATACGGCAAAGCTTGCCGCGCTCGCGGCCGGCGTGACCGCCCACGGGCGCGGCGCCGAACTGCCCCGGATGCTGGCCCTGCTGGATGCCGCCAGCCGGCCGGTGCTTGCGCCGGAGGCTTCCGTCGTCGACGCCATTGTGCTGCACGGCGCCGGCCTGTACCAGGGCGATACGCTGGCCGACACGGCGCATGCCGAATATCACGCGCTGCTGCGGCAGACCCTGCTGCGTTTCGTCCAGGCCCGCGCGCGCCAGGCGATGACCAATATCGCACGCGGCGACATGCCGCGGTTTCGCGCCCTGCGCACCTACCTGATGCTCAGCGATCCGGAGCACTACGATGGGGGCGCCGTTATGGCATGGACGATGCGCGATATCGAACGCCTGCCTCTGACGGACGCGCGGCGCGCCGATATGCTGTCCTATATAAAGGATTTGTTCGAGGCCCCCGATTTCGATGCCGCCTTGCCGCTGGACGCCGCCGTGGTGGCACGCGTCCGTGCCGAACTGACCGCGCGGCCGCTGGCGGACCGCGTGTACGACATGCTGGAGTCCGATCTGTCCGAAGCGGTACCGCAAGCCTTGTCGGTGGCGCTCCTGGAAGGGATGAACACGCCGCTGGTGTTGCGCCGTCCGAGCGGGCGGCCGTTGTCGGAGGGGGTGCCGGGCGCGTACACCCTCGCGGGCTACCGCCTTTACGAGGCCATGCGCGACCAACTGATCGCCGATACCGAAAGAGACGGGTGGGTGCTGGGGCAGGCGAGCTCCCCCGCGGATGCCGTCCGTCTGCGCGATGCGCTCGACAGGGACTATTTCTCGCACTACATCTGGGCATGGGATGCGTTGCTGGGCGACACGCGCGTGGGCCCCCTGCCGGCCGACGCCCGCGACGGCGCCGCGGAGATGCACGTACTCGCGGGCGCCGATTCTCCCTTGAGGCGTTTCCTCCAGGGCGTGGTTGCGCAAACCACGCTGGCCGCCAAGGGCGACCCGGATACGCCCGTGGACCGTCATTTCGACCCGCTGCACCAGTTGTTCGTCGCGCAGGATGGCGGCGTTCCGCCCATCGTCAGGATCCAGGGCGCCATCGAAAGCGCCGCCCAGTTCCTGGACGCGGTGGATGCCGCCCGCCAGCATGGGCTGGCGCCGCCGCCCGCGGAGGCGCTCGCATCCTTGCAGGATGCCGCCGAGGGCCAGCCGGCCCCGGTGCGGGACATGTTGCAGCAGTTGGCCAACGATGGAAAGGCGGTGGCGCTGGATGACGTGCGCCGCCGCATCGACGAACTGTGGCGCGCCGACGTCGCGCCGTTCTGCCATGCCGCGGTCGATAACCGGTATCCGGTCGATCCGCAGTCCGGCCAGGATATGGCGCAGGACGATTTCAACCGCCTGTTCGCGCCCGCAGGCTTGCTGGACGCCTTCTTCCACGCCAATCTGCTGAACTATGTCGACATGAGCGTCAACCCGTGGCGCTGGCGGCCGAATGCCGCGCGGCTGGGTTTCTCGCGCACCGCGCTGCAGGTTTTCCAGGATGCGGCGACGATACGCCAGGCGTTCTTTCCCGATGGCGGCAAGACGATGTTGATCCATTTCCAGCTGTCGCCGATATTCCTGGATCCCTATTTCACGCAATTCAATCTGACCCTGGGAGCCCAGACGCTAAGGTATTCGCACGGCCCGGCCATTCCGACCGGGTTCGCATGGCCGGGCGGCGGCACGCAGTCCGGGCGCATCGACTACGAGCCCGCGGATCCCGAGGGCCGCAATGGACATAGCGTAAGCGGTCCATGGGCGCTGTTCCGCCTGCTGGACATGGGAACCTTGCAGACGGTCCGAAGCGATCGCTTCAAACTCGATTTCGATCTGTCGGGCAAACGCGCGTCGCTGGAGTTGGACGCGGGCAGCGTCATCAATCCCTTCGCCTTGACGGCGTTGCATCGCTTCCGCTGCCTGGATCGCCTGCTGACCGTCGGTCCCGCGGCGAAGCCCCCGCCGCGCCAGCTGCCGGCGGACGCGGCAAGCGGCGTCGGCGCAGGACGCTAGCGCTGTCGTACGGCTTGGTCCAGCACGCCATCGATCATGACGTAAGGCCAGCCCTCGTCGCACCGCGCCACCCGGCCTTGCACGCCGTACACCGCGGCCAGGGTATCGGGCCTGATCACCTCCGCCGGCGGGCCTTCCGCGGCCAGTGCGCCGGCACGCAGCAGCACGGCCCGATCGGTGTGCCGCAGGGCGATGTTCAGATCGTGTACCGCCATCAGCGTGATCAGCGACCGCGCCCGGGTTTCGCGCGTCAGCAGCGCCATGACCTCGAACTGGTGCCGTAGGTCGAGGGCGGACAAGGGTTCATCCAGCAGCAGGACGCGCGGTTCGCGTACCAGCGCCAGTGCAAGGCCGGCCAATTGCCGCTGTCCACCCGAAAGCTCGTCCAGGTAGCACAGGGCGAGGTGCGCGATGTCTAGCCGTTCCAATAGCGCATGCGCGCGGCCGGCATGGTCGGTACCGTTGCTGCGTGCGGCGTGTGCGCGGTCGGCGGCCACGACGGCTTCCAGTACGCGCAGGTGCACGGCCGCGGGCAGGTCCTGGGGCATGTAGGCCACCAGCGTCGATCGTTCCGCCGGCGGCAGCGTCGCCAGATCTCGCCCCGCGAATGCAATCGTGCCGCCGCGCAGGGGCATCAGGCCCGCCACGGCTTTCAGCAGGGTGGATTTGCCGCAGCCATTGGGCCCCAGCACGGCGGCGACTTCGCCGGCCCGCAGCCCTTGCAGCGACAGGGCCGCGAAGACGTCTCGCCCGCCATACCCGGCGCGCATCGCCGAAACCGCCAGGCCGGCGTGCGGGGGGAGAGGCACAGCGCCCGACGGTTCGTGGGTCATGGCAGTTGCCGCCGCAGCACGACGGCCAGGAAGACCGGCAGTCCGGCCAGGGCGGTGACGATGCCGATCGGCAGTACCAGACCGGGTACGAGGGATTTCGAAAGGATGGACGCCAGAGACAGGACGATCCCCCCGATCAGCGCGCTGCCGGCGAGATAGAAGCGATGATCCTCGCCGAACAGGCGGCGGGCGATGTGCGGCGCGACCAAACCGATGAAACCGATGACCCCCGCCAGCGAAACGGCCACCGCGGAGAGCAGGCTGACGCGCGCCAGCGCGCCCAGGCGCAGGCGCCGCACGTCCACGCCGAAGCTGGCGGCCCGCTCCGCGCCCAGGCGCAGCGCCGTCAGGCGCCACGCGGCACGCAGCGAAAAAGGCATCGCGACGGCCAGTGCCAGCGCCAGAGCGCCCACCTGCGGCCAGCCTATCCGGCCCAGGCTTCCCATCGTCCAGAAGACCAGGTTCTGCAAGGCTTGCGCGCTGGCCACGAACTGGATGGCCGAAACCAACGCGTTGCACAGGAAAACCAAGGCAATGCCGAATAGCACCACGCCGCTGGCGCGCATTCCGCTCCAGCGCGCCATGGCATCCAGCAGCAAGGCCGCGGCGGCGGCGAACGCGAAAGCGAACGCCGCAATCATCCAGTCCGGCGCTATCCCCGGTGCAAGCCAGGCGCCGAAAACGATGGCCACGGACGCCCCCAACGCGGCGGCGGACGACACGCCCAGGGTATCCGGGCTGGCCAGCGGGTTGTTCAGGACCGTTTGCATCTCGGCGCCAGCCAGGCCGAGCGCCATGCCGACCAGGGTCGCGGCCAGGGCGTAGGGCAGGCGTATCGACCATACGATGACGCGTTCGACCGGTGCCGCTTCGCCCGGATGCCGCAGCGCATCGAGCATGGCGGCGATCGGAAGGGGGCTGCTGCCCGTGAGGAAGTCCGCCAGCATGGCCGAGCCGATCAGGGCGGCCAGGGCGAAAAGCAAAAGCTGCCGCCGTCGCAGGATGCCCCGGTACCGCCGGACCGGATCGGGCGCCGCCACGCCGGCCATCGCGCTATTGCAGCAGTTGCAGGCGGTTCTTGGCGGTGTCCGCGGCGGGCGTGCCGGGATAGTCCTTGACGATCCGCTGCAGTGTCGCCTTGGCGCCCGCGCGGTTGTTCATTTCGATCTGGCTGCCGGCGATGACCAGCAGCGCATCGGGCGCACGCGGATTGTCCGGCGCGCTCTTGACCATGTTCTGCAGCTGGTCGATGGCGCCCTTGTAATCCTTGGTCGCGTACTTGCTGCTGCCCAGGTAGAACTGCGCCGTGGGCGACAGCTGGCTGTTGGGATACAGGGCGAGGAAGGCGGTCAGCCCATCGGCGGCTTCCTTGTACTGTCCTTTGCGGAAAAGGTCGATGGCGCCGTCGTAGGTGGACTGTTCCTGGGGATCGCCGGCGGTCGCGCCGCCCGTATCGGATTGGGTGCCATTGGCCGGCGCGCGCGGCACCGACTGATGCATGGCTTGTTCGATCTGGTTGCGCAGCTCGGTCACCTGCTGCTGCAGCGACTGGATTTGGTCCGCCAACTGCATGCGGGAGTTCTCACCGATCTGCCGCATCTGCTGGATTTGCTGGCGCAGCTCCAGGATCGCCTTGCGGGCGTCGTCGTCAGCGAAGGCATGGGCGGGTGAGGAGAGGGCGGCGAAGGCGATGCCGGCGGCCACCACCAGGATACGCAAAGACGGGGCTCGATCGTTCATGAGAATTCCTGGGTCAAGATAAAAACATGCGCCGGGCGGCCCTTCGACCGTCCCGACGCATGTTGCAAGGCAAGAGATCAGCTGTTGTCAGCCGTTCGGATTAACGCTGGTAGACGATATCCGCGCGGCGGTCCTGCGCCCAGCTGGATTCGTCCGTACCGGTGGCGTGTTCCTTGCCGAAGCTCGTGACTTCGATTTGCGAGGCATTGACGCCATTCAGCTTCATCAGGTCAGCGACGGCGTTGCCGCGGCGCGTACCCAGGGCCAGGTTGTACTCGGAGCTACCGCGCGGGTCGGTGTTGCCCTGGATCTGGACCTTCTGCGTACCATGGCTGGTCAGGTAGCCCGAGTGCATCTGCACCAGGGACTTGTACTGATCGCTGACGGTGTAGCTGTCGAAATCGAAGAAGACGCTTTTCTGTTGAGCAAGGGGGCTGCTCGGGTTGAACGGGTCCATGACCGGACCCGCGCCGCCGCCGGCGGTGCCCGCCGTGCCAGATCCCTGTCCTGCCTTGTCATCGAGCGGGACGGAGCTGCAAGCGGCTAGAGTTGCGACGAGCGCTGCAACGGTTAGGCTTTTGGCAATGCGCGACTTCATGATGGTTCCTTTGTTTGGTAAGTGAGTCACACGTGTTAGCGGGTAAATGGGCCCCAAGTCGGTTCGTTGATCTGTCCATTCAGTACCGACAGCGTTTGGCGCACACGGCCATCGCTCGATACCACTGCGAGAACATTACGTCCGCCCTGGATAGCCGCGTATAGTACTTGCATTCCATTCGGTGCAAAACTGGGAGATTGGTCATCGTTGCCATTAGTCAGCAAAGTTTCGTTCCCGCTGGATAGATTTAGCGAAGCGATGCGAAATGCGCCGTCGCGTCTTGCAACGTACACGAGGGTCGAACCATCGGGCGAAATACGGGGTGAGACGTTGTAACTACCGTTAAACGTCAGCCTGCGGGGCTCGCCGCCTCCCAATCCCACCTGGTAAATCTGCGGGCCGCCGCTGCGGTCGCTGGTGAAAATGATGGACCGGCCGTCCGGCGTAAACATCGGTTCGGTGTCGATGCCGGGCGAACGGGTAACCCGGCGCAGGTTGGAACCATCCGCGCTGATGGTGTAAATCTGCGACAGCCCGTCGCGGGTCAGCACCACTGCCAGCATGCTGCCGTCCGGAGACCAGGCGGGTGCGCTGTTGTTGCCTTTGTAGTTGGCCACGGGCACCCGGGCGCTGGTGGCCAGGGTATGGACATACACCACCGGCTTGCCGGATTCGAAGCTCACATAGGCCAGGCGCGAACCGTCCGGAGACCAGCGCGGCGAAATGATCGGTTCGCGCGACCGCAGGGCGACCTGCGGATTCTGTCCGTCCGCGTCCGCCACCTGAAGCTCATAGGTATTGCCCTGCTTCAGGACATAGGCGATGCGGGTCGAAAATACGCCGCGCACACCCGTAATTTTCTCGTAGATGCGGTCGGCGATCTGGTGGGCGATGCGGCGTAGTTCCTGTTCGGAACCTGAAAACGCGACGCCGTCCAGCTGGCCCCGCTTGACCGTGTCGGCCAGACGGTAGCGGATGTCGTAGCGGCCGTCGGGCGTCTGGCTGATGCTGCCATAGGCCAGGAAATCCGCGCCCTTGCCGCGCCAATCGTCATAGTTGACGCCGCTGTCCACCGTCAGGCCGGCGTTGGAGCCGTCGATCAGGCGGAATTGGCCGGTGCGGTTCAGGTCGGCGCGGATGACCTCCGCCAGGGCGTGTCCGCGCGTGGTATCGCCGGCGAAATCGGCGATGGCCACAGGGTACTGGGTGGCGCCCGTACCGGAAATGTCTACGCGCAGCTGGGCGTGGGCAGGCCGTGCGGCCAGCAGGATGGCCAGCAACACCAACAGGCCGAAACCGTAGGTCCTCAGCGCAGTCCGGATCGGGGATCGGCGATAAGCTGGAGTCATGGTAAGCAATCTCCTGTCAGTCATACATGCGGTAAATAACGTCGATCAACGGCTCGTACCGCCCGGTCGAAGGTTTCGGGAAGGGGTTGCAGCGCCGGATGCCGGTTTCCACGGCGCGGTCGAAGCCGGCGTTGCCCGACGACGAAGTCAGGGTTACCGCGGATACGCTGCCGTCCGAACGTAACTGTACCCGGTATTGCACCGTCGGGTTGGCGGAGCCGGCGCGCGGAGGTGTCGGGTAAGACACGCCCGGCTGGATGCACGCGCGGACCTTGGCGCCGTAACCATCGTCGCGTCCGCCGCCTGCCTGGTTGCGGTCCGCCGTGCCGCCGGGAATCCCGGCCGCACCCAGCGCGTCGTTGCGGAAGGCTTCTTTCAAGGCACGATCGGCGGCGGCCTTCTTGGCCGCGGCGGCTTTTTCGGCGGCCGCCTTTTCCGCGGCGGCTTTCTCGGCAGCGGCCTTCTCGGCAGCGGCCTTCTCAGCGGCGGGTTTCTCCGCCGCTGCCTTCTTGGCCGCGTCGTCCTTGGCCTTCTTGTCGGCGGCCGCTTTTTCCGCGGCGGCTTTGTCCGCGGCGGCTTTCTGGGCAGCCGCCTTGTCGGCGGCCGCTTTTTCCGCAGCAGCCTTTTCCGCGGCGGCCTTGTCGGCAGCGGCCTTGTCGGCCGCCGCCTTCGCTGCCGCCGCCTTTTCGGCGTCCTGACGTTGTTTTTCCAGGCGTTGCTTTTCTTCCAGCGCGGCCTGCTGGCGTTCCTTCTCCAGGCGCGCCTGTTCGGCCGCTGCTGCCTGGCGGTCTTTTTCTTCCTGTTCCTTCTTCTTGCGCGCCGCTTCGAGGGCGATCTCCGGATCCGGCGTGTCCTGCGGTTGGGCCTGCGGCTGCGGCTGCGGCGGGGGCGGCGGTGGCGCGGGTTGCGGGGGCGGCGGTGCGGGCTGCGGTTCTGGTGTGGGCTGCGGCTGCGGCGTGGGTTCAGGCTGCGGCGTCGGCGGCGGCGATACCGGGGAGTCGCCATTGGCCCACAGCTGTACCTGCACCGGCCCCGGGTTTTCGGTGCGCCAATTTACGCCCAGCACCAGGACCAGCACCAGGATCAGGTGGACGGCCACGGCAAAGCCGAATGCTTTCCGATTGTCCTGCGGGGGCGGGGCTTCCGGAGCTCGGCCGGAGTGCTTGATGAGAGGTGGCGTCATTGAGTCGAATGGGTAGGGCGCGGATCAGCGTTTGGGCGTCGCCGGCGCGGGACGCTGCGGCTGGCCGGCTGCAGCGGCGGCGGCCCCGGTGGAGGATTGCTGGTCGACCAGCAGCCCCAGCCGCGTGACGCCATTTGTGCGTAATTCGTCCATGACCTTCACGACCGATTCGTAAGGCACCTTGCCGTCGGCGGCGATGACGACCGGTGTGTCCGCGGTAATGCGCGAACGCACCTGGCTGACCAATTCCGAACGGCCGATGTTTTCCGGGGTCGCGCCCGGTTCGCGCATGCGCAGCGCGATATCGCCGTTCTGCGAGATCTGCACTTCCAGCGGCTTGACCGGCACGTCGGACGCCTGGCCGACCGAGGGCAGGTTGATCAGTCCGGGCGTGATCAGGGGCGCGGTCACCATGAAAATCACCAGCAGCACCAGCATCACGTCGATGTACGGCACGACGTTGATGTCGGCCTTCATGCGGCGGCCGGTACGGCCGCTCGAGCGTACCGAGGGCATCAGCGCACCTGTCGTTGCAGGATGTTCAGGAATTCATCGACGAAGCTGTCGAACCGGATGGACAGGCGATCGATGTCGTTGGTGAAACGGTTGTAGGCCACGACCGCGGGAATCGCCGCGAACAGGCCGATGGCGGTGGCGATCAGGGCTTCCGCGATGCCCGGCGCCACGGAGGCCAGCGTGGCCTGCTGCATGTTCGACAGGCCGATGAAGGCATGCATGATCCCCCATACGGTTCCGAGCAGGCCGATGTACGGGCTGACGGAGCCAGCCGACGCCAGGAAGTTCAGGTGGGATTCCAGCGCGTCCATCTCGCGCTGGTAGGCCGCCCGCATGGCGCGCCGTGCGCCGTCCAGGACGGCGTTGGCATCGTTGGCCGCGGCCCGACGCGCTTTCAGGAATTCGGTCATGCCGGCATCGAAGATGCGGGCCAGCGCGCCTTGTTCGGCGCGGCGGTTGGCCACCGCCTGCTGCAGCATGGACAGGTCCCCTCCCGACCAGAAGTCGTCTTCGAAGCGGCGCGTTTGCTGATGCGCGCGCTTGATGGCGTAGCGCTTCGCGAAGATATAGGTCCAGGACATGATCGAAATGCCCAGGAGCAAAAGCATGATCAGTTGGACCGGCACGCTCGCATGCGCGATCAGTGCGAACAACGACAGGTCGTTGGAGACTTGCATTTTTATCCCTGAATAGATTCGAGTAGTGCGCGCAATTCCGGAGGCAGCTCCGCCGGCCTCAGGCTGTTCGCATCCACGCAGCACACTTGGATGTTGCCCTCGGCCAGCAGTTCCCCGCTGCGCTCCGCCCGCTGCGCGAAGTGTATCGAAGCCCGGCGTACTCGTGTTACACGCGAGCGTATGGTAAGCACGTCGTCCAGGCGGGCCGGTTTCCGGTAGGACATGTCCAGGCCGGCGACCACGAACAGATGGCCGGATTCGCGAGCCAGCCTGGATTGGTCGAAACCCAGCGCGCGCAGCCATTCGGTCCGGCCGCGTTCCATGAATTTCAGATAGTTGGCGTAGAAAACGATCCCGCCGGCGTCCGTGTCTTCGTAATAGACACGGACGTCCAGCGTCGATTCCGGCGGAAGATACGGGGACAACGGGGAGATCAAAGGGTTTCCAGCTTGGCCAGCACTTGCTCCAGCGCCTGGTCGGCCGGCACCGTACTGGCGCTGGCTTCACGGCGGGCCTGCAATTCGATCACACCGTCCTTCAGTCCGCGCTCTCCAACTGTTACGCGCAAGGGGGCGCCTATCAGCTCCCATTCAGCGAACATCACGCCCGGACGCGCATCGCGGTCGTCCAGGATTACGTCGATGCCACGCTCGCGCAGCGCGGTATAGAGCGATTCAGCTGTGTTACGAACAGTTTCACTTTTTGCCCATCCGACGGGGCAGATCACGACCTCGAAGGGCGCCAGCGCGCGCGGCCAGACGATGCCGCGGGCGTCGTGGTTCTGCTCGATGGCGGCCGCGGCGATGCGGGTGATGCCGATGCCGTAGCATCCCATTTCCAGGGTGGCGGGCTTGCCCGTCTCGTCCAGGTAGGTGGCCTTCAGCGCGGAGGAATACTTGGTGCCCAGGTAGAACACGTGGCCGACTTCGATGCCGCGCTGGATGACCAGGGTGCCCTTGCCATCCGGCGCCGGATCGCCCGCCACCACATCGCGCAGATCGGCCACCTGGGCTGGTTCGGGCAGGTCGCGGACCCAATTGGCGCCCACGTAATGGTAGCCCTCGCGATTGGCGCCGCAGACGAAATTACCCATGTTCGCGACGGTGCGGTCGGCAATCACGGTCACGGGAAGTTGCGTGCCGATGGGGCCAAGATAGCCGGGCTTGCAGCCGAAATGCGCGACGATTTCCCCTTCCGTGGCAAAGCGGTAGCCTCGGTCCAGGCCCGCGACCTTGGCCGTCTTGATCTCGTTCAGGACATGGTCGCCGCGCAGCAGCAGTAGCCAGACGCGCACCTGGCCCGGCTCAGGATCCGTGGCCAGGACGATGGATTTGACGGTGGCTTCCAGCGGGATGCCCAGCTGGGTCGCCACGTCTTCGCATTTGGCCGCGCCGGGCGTCGGCACGGCTTCCAGGGCGCGTGCCGGCGCCTGCCGTTCGGCGATCAGCGCGGCGGCCTCCGCCAGCTCGATATTCGCCGCGTATTGCGTTTCCGGGTTGTAGACGATCAGGTCTTCCCCGGTGTCCGCGATCACCTGGAATTCATGGCTGCGCGTGCCGCCGATCGAGCCGGTGTCGGCCGCGACCGCGCGGAATTCCAGCCCCAGCCGGCGGAAAATCCGCATATAGGCGTCGTACATCGCGTCATAGCTGCGCAGGGCGCCGGCTTCGTCGCGGTCGAAGGAGTACGCGTCCTTCATCGTGAACTCGCGCCCGCGCATCAGGCCGAATCGGGGACGCCGTTCATCCCGGAACTTGGTCTGTATGTGATAGAAGTTCAGCGGCAGCTGGCGCCAGCTATGGATTTCGTTGCGGGCGATGTCGGTGATCACCTCTTCCGAGGTGGGTTGCAGCACGAAGTCCCGGTCATGGCGGTCCTTGAAGCGCAGGAGTTCCTGTCCGTACTGGACCCACCGTCCGGATTCCTGCCAGAGCTCCGCCGGCTGCACGACCGGCATCAGCAGCTCGATGGCGCCGGCCGCGTTCATTTCTTCCCGGACGATCTTCTCGATTTTGCGGATGACCCGCAGGCCCAGGGGCATGTACGTATAGATCCCCCCGGCGAGCTTGCGGATCATGCCGGCACGGGTCATCAACTGGTGGCTGACGATTTCGGCCTCGGCGGGCGCTTCTTTGAGTGTATTGATGTGATAGTTGGAGGCGCGCATGGTTTCCAGGAGGCGGCAGGTACGTATAATCAGACGTAATTGTATTGAATTTGGTGGGGGTGGCCCATGCTGGACCGCGAAGGCTACCGTCCCAATGTCGGCATCATTCTCGTCAACACGAAAAACGAGGTCTTTTGGGGCAAGCGAATCCGGGAGCACGCCTGGCAGTTTCCACAGGGCGGAATCAAGTACGGCGAAAGCCCGGTGCAGGCGATGTATCGCGAACTCCATGAAGAAGTGGGCTTGAAGCCCGAGCATGTCCGCATTTTGGGGCGCACACGCGATTGGCTGCGCTACAACGTCCCGGACCATTTCGTCCGGAGGGAATGGCGTGGCCATTACAAGGGCCAGAAGCAGATCTGGTTCCTGCTCAGGCTGGTCGGGCGCGACAGCGACGTCTGCCTGCGCGCCACGCAGCACCCGGAGTTCGACGCCTGGCGCTGGAGCCAATACTGGGTCCCGCTCGACGCCGTCATCGAATTCAAGCGGGACGTGTACACGCAGGCCTTGAACGAGCTCTCGGCTATCCTGTTCAGGCGGCACCACGAAACACGCTACCTGCGCCAACGGGTGCACGGGCAGCGCGCTGCCGAGAATCTGGCTGGAGGGCCCGAGGGCCATGCGCATATTGCTGGTTGAAGACGAAAGGGACATGGCGTCCTGGCTGGTGCGCGCACTGGCCCAAAGCGGTTTCGTGCCGGACCATGCGCCGGACGCGCGCACGGCCGAAGCCTTCATGGCGGGAACGGAATACGACGCCATCGTGATGGACCTCCGTCTGCCGGACAAGCACGGCCTGGTCGTGCTGCGCGAGATGCGCAACCGCGACGATCGAACGCCGGTATTGGTGTTGACGGCGCAGGGGGCCTTGCAGGACCGGGTGCGGGGCCTGAACCTGGGGGCCGACGACTTCCTGACCAAGCCCTTCGCGCTCGAAGAGCTGGAAGCGCGGCTGACCGCGCTGGTGCGTCGCAGCCGGGGGCGGCAGCATCCGCGCCTGCAATGCGGCTCGCTGTCCTACGACAGCGAAAGCAGGGCCTTCACGCTGGACGGCTCGCTGTTGTTCCTGACGCCGCGCGAACATGCCGCGTTGGCGGCGCTTTTGACCCGCAGCGGCTATCCCGTGGACAAATCGCAGCTGTTCGGCAAAGTGTTCAATCACGACAGCGAAGCGAATCCCGACGCCATCGAGGTCGTCCTGCATCGCCTGCGCAAGAAACTTGCAGGCAGCGATATCCGGATCGTTACCGTGCGCGGGCTGGGCTATATGCTCGAAAGCGTGGCCAGCGAATCCCAATCGGCGGATGCCTAGGGCTTGGCGCTCCTTCCTGAAACCGCGCACTGACCGTGGCCGCACACTCCACGCCGCGACAGGCGCCGACGCAGCGGGCTCCCGGACGCCCGTGGTATGCGCGGGTCGGCATACGCGCGCTGCTTATTACGCTTCTTCTGCCGGGCGTGATCGCGCTGCTGGTCATCGACAGCTATAACGATTACCAGACGCTGGCGGACATCACCAACGATGCTTACGATAGCGCGCTGCTGGAGCCGGCCCGGGTACTGGAAAGCAGTATCGAGTTCACCCCGGACGGCACCTTGCAGGTCGTGACCCCGCTATATGCTCAGGTCATGCTGGAATCGCGCACCGGCCTGCGCAAATACTTCCGCATCGAGGAAATCGATCCGCCCTTGCCCTCCGGGCAGGCGCCCGGCGCGCCCGGCGTGGCGCTGCTGGGTATGCCGGATATCCCGCGTCCGCCCATCTGGCCGCACAGCGACGGGCAGCCGATGTTCTACGACGGCGCCTACCGCAACGATCCGGTACGGATGGTGGCGCTGGTGCGCGATCTCTATTACCACGGCACGCACCGGCAGGTGCTTATCCTGGTGGGCGAAAGCACCGGCAAGCGCATCGAGGCCGAAGACGCCGCCCGGCGCAAAGAGCTGCTGCGCGACGGCCGCATGCTTGCCCTGGTGGTCTTGATGGTCTGGTGGGGCGTGGCCTGGGCATTGCGCCCCCTGGCCAGGCTGCGCAACGACATCCGCGCGCGCTCGGCCGATGACCTGACGCCGCTGGACGCCTGGCGGGTGCCTTCCGAAGTCGCCCCCCTGGTCGAGGCGGTCAATCATCACATCGCGCGGCACCGGCACATGCTGGACGAGCAGTCGCGGTTTCTCGACGATGCCTCGCACCAGTTGCGCACGCCGCTGGCCATCATGTCCACCCAGGCGCAATACGCCTTGCGGGAACGGGACCCTGCCTTGATACGCGACGGCCTGCGCGCGATCGTCGCGCAGCTCGGACGCACCCGCCGCCTGACCGAACAGCTGCTGCAACTCGCGCACGCGAGCCAGGGGGGGGAATCGCCGCATCGCGTACTGGACCTGAACGATGTGGCGCGCGAGGTCGTACTGCAATATTTGCCGCTCGCGCACGAAAAGCAGCAGGACCTGGGCTGGAGCGACGCGCGCGGCGACGCCGATGAAAGCGGCCTGACAGGCCCGGCGGCTCCCGTGGCCGGTTCCGAGGTGGAACTGCACGAGGCCATCGCCAACCTGGTCCACAATGCGGTGAACTACGCGCCCCGCGGGGCACGCATCACCGTATCGGTCGTGCGGGGCGATACCCGTGTGGAAGTACGGGTGTCCGATAACGGCCCGGGACTCAACCCGGCCCTGCGCGCGCGCGCTTTCGCGCGCTTCGATCGCGCCGGCGTAGAGGCGGGCGGCGCGCCCACTTCCGGATCGGGGCTGGGGCTGGCCATCGCGCAGGCCTACGCCCGTCGCAACGGCGGCGATATCGTCCTGGCCGATGGTGAAACCAACCCCCAGGGCGGGGTGGGACTATGCGCCATCCTATGGATTCCCCTGTTAGGGGATAACCCTGGGATTCAGGAACCAGACAGTCTAAAGAAAGCGGATTAGCAGCTTTCGTCCTTATTCTGCCCTCCAGGCTCACGGTGCTTTGTGAGAGGGACGTGCTCACCCTGAGTACTTCCTATAAAGGCTGGTGTAAGCCTAGTACACGGAGGAATGCAGTGGAAACACTGAAAAAATACAACAAGGACTACTACGGCGGAGCGCTGATGGTCCTGATCGGCCTGGGGTCGATATACGGCGGTCTGAATTACCAGATCGGTTCACTTAGCCATATGGGACCCGGGTTCTTCCCGGCAGCGGTAGGGGGGTTGCTGGCTTTCACGGGGATCTTGATCGCCATCGGCGCAAAGACCGGAGCAAAAGACAAGGAAGAAGACGGCACGCACGTACCTTCGTCGCATCCGACGGGCATGCCCGACATGCGCGGTGCCATCTGCATCATCGTCGGTATCCTGGCCTTCATCGGCCTGGGCCAGTACGGCGGTTTGCTGCCGGCCACGTTCGCCATCACGTTCATCTCGGCGCTGGGCGATCGCAAGAACACGGTGAAGCAAGCCTTGATCCTTTCCTTGGGCATGGTGGTTATCGCCGTGGTCGTGTTCTGGTGGGCGCTGCAATTGCAGTTGCCGCTGTTCCAGTGGGGTTGATACGCCATGCATCAAGCACTTGTTGACCTTTGGTACGGTTTTGGCGTCGCGTTCGAACCCCATAACCTGATGTGGTCGTTCTTCGGCGTGCTGGTGGGTAACCTCATCGGCGTGCTGCCCGGCATGGGCGCGCTGTCGGCCATTTCCATTCTGCTGCCGCTGACCTACGTCATGCATCCGGTTCCCGCGATCATGATGCTGGCGGGCATCTTCTACGGCTCGCAGTACGGCGGTGCCATCGGCGCCATCCTGCTCAACCTGCCCTCTCATCCGCCGCATGCGGTGACGTGTCTGGACGGCTATCCGCTGACCAAGCAGGGCAAGGGCGGCACGGCATTGGGCATTACCATGATCGCGTCGTTCTTCGCGGCGTCGGTCGGCATCCTGGTAATGATCTTCTTCTCGCCGCTGCTGGTGGAAATCGCATTCAAGTTCGGTCCGACCGAGATCTTCTCCATCATGCTGCTGGGCCTGATCGCCGGTTCGACGATGTCGCGCGGGTCGCCGTTGAAAGGCATTTGCATGACGCTGTTCGGTCTGCTGTGCGGCGTGGTCGGTACTGACGTGAACACCGGCACCATCCGCCTGTCGTTCGGCATCCTGGATCTGTCCGATGGCCTGGAGCTGGTTGCCATTGCCATGGGCCTGTTCGGCGTCGCCGACTTCCTGATGAGCGTCAACCGCATGGCGATCATCGGCACGGGCACGAAGCTGCGCCTGCGCGATATGCGTCCGTCGGCCAAGGAGCTCAAGCAGTCCTTCCTGCCCCTGGTGCGCGGTACGCTCGTGGGCACGGTGTTCGGCGCCATGCCGGGGACGGGGCCGACCATTACGACCTTCATTGCCTACGCACTGGAGCGCAAGATCTCCAAGACGCCGGAACGCTTCGGTACCGGCATGCTGGCCGGCGTGGCATCGCCGGAAGCCGCATCGCACTCCAAGACCCAGGTGGACTTCATCCCCACCATGAGCCTGGGTATCCCGGGCGACGCAGTGATGGCGCTGATCCTGGGCGGCCTGTTGATCCAGGGCATTCAGCCGGGTCCGCAGCTGATCACGGAGCACCCGGACATTTTCTGGGGCCTGATCGCCAGCTTCTGGGTCGGCAACGTGCTGCTGGTCATCCTGAACGTGCCGCTTATCGGTATCTGGGTCAAGCTGCTGCAAGTGCCTTACCGCTATCTGTTCCCGTCGGCGCTGTTCTTCATCGCAGTGGGCGTGTTCAGCACCCAGAACAGCCTGTTCCAGATCTGGGAAGCGCTGGCCTTCGGGGTCATCGGCGCGATCTTCATGCTGCTCGACTTTTCGGTTGCTCCCATCCTGCTGGGCTTCGTGCTCGGGCCCATGGTGGAAGAGAACTTCCGGCGCGCGCTGCTGCTGTCTCGCGGCGACATGATGGTGTTCGTGCAACGGCCCATCAGCGCGTGGTTCGTCGGCATCTCCACGCTGTTGATCGTGGTGCAGCTCGTCGCCCATGCGCGCAAGAAGCTGAAGAAGCGCGGCAAGCCTATGCTGCCCAAGACCGCCTGATCCCGTTACGGCGAGTCGTCGAAGCCGCCGTGTCCCGCAAGGGCGCGGCGGTTTTTCCTTTCCGCGCCGATAGTCCCCGCGCGTGGCCCATCGCTCCCCGGCGGCGCTGCATGCTAAGGTTTCAACCTTTACCAATCCTCATTGCCCGCCATGCACGTACTCTTCGCCTGTCCTCACAACAACCCCGCGGATTGGCTGCCGGGCCTGACGGCCGAATTGCCGGATTGCAAGATTTCGGTATGGGATCCCGCCGGACCGCCTTCGGGGGCCGATGTCGCCCTGGTGTGGAAGCCGCCGGCGGCGCTGATCGAACATGAAACCCGCCTGAAGGCCCTGTTCAACCTGGGGGCCGGCGTGGATGCATTGCTGCAGATGAACCTGCCCGCGCATGTCCAGATCGTGCGCCTGGAGGACGCGGGCATGGCGGTGCAGATGGCGGAATACGCGCTATTTGCTTTGCTGCGCGCCGCGCGCGGCTTCGGACGATACGAAGACGATCAAGCTGCGTCGCGCTGGGCGCCGCAGCCCGGGCTGCGGCGCGAGCAATGGCCCGTGGGGGTGCTTGGGCTGGGCGAAATGGGCGGCCGTGTCGCGCAAGCGATCGCCGCGTTCGATTACCCGGTGCTGGGCTGGTCGCGGTCGCCTCGCTCGGTCGAGGGCATCCAGACCTACGCCGGCGCGGAACAGTTGCCGGAGTTCCTGCGCCGTACCCGCGTGCTGGTCAACGTCCTGCCGCTGACGCCGGAGACCACCGGCATCCTGGATCGTCAATTCCTGTCGCAGTTGCTGCCTGGCGCGCACCTGATCAATGTCGGCCGTGGCGGCCACCTCAACGAGCCCGATCTGCTTGCCTTGCTGGACGAGGGCAAGATCGATGGCGCGACCCTGGACGTGTTCGATGTGGAGCCGCTCCCCGCCGGGCATCCGTTCTGGGCGCATCCCCGCGTACATGTCACGCCGCACATCGCCGCCAGCACTCTGCGCGCGGAAGCCATCAGCCAGATCGCCGCAAAAATACGTCGGCTCGCGCGTGGCGAGCCGATCTCGGGCGTCGTGGCCCCGCAGCGCGGCTATTGAGGCACGGGCGGGGCCGCGGGCGATCGAGCCCGCCGGGGCTAGTCGCGCAAGCGCTTGACCAGGCTGGACGTATCCCAGCGCCCGCCACCCATCTTCTGGACGTCGGCGTAGAACTGATCGACCAGCGCCGTAACCGGCACGCGGGCGCCGTTGGCGCGGGCTTCCTCCAGCACCAGGCTCAGGTCCTTGCGCATCCAATTCACGGCGAAGCCAAAATCGAACTTGTCGTCGACCATCGTCGAACCGCGGTTCTCCATCTGCCAGCTTTGTGCCGCGCCTTTGCTGATGACGTCCAGCACCAGTTTCATGTCCAGGCCGGCTGCCTGCCCGAACGCGATACCCTCGGACAGGCCCTGCACCAGTCCAGCGATACAGATCTGGTTGACCATCTTCGCCAATTGGCCGGCGCCCGGGGTACCCACCAGCGTCACGGCACGGCCGAACACCTGCGCCACCGGCTTGATGCGGTCGAAGACCTCCGGCTCGCCGCCGCACATCACGGTGAGCACACCGTTGACGGCCCCAGCCTGCCCGCCGGATACGGGCGCGTCGATGAAGTGCAGTCCCAGCCCCTGGGCTTCGCCATGGAGTTCGCGCGCCACCCGTGCCGAAGCGGTGGTGTGATCGACGAACACGGCGTCCTTGTCCATGCCGGCGAAGGCGCCGTCATCGCCCAATACGACACTGCGCAGATCGTCATCGTTGCCGACGCAGCAAAACACGATCTCGGCGCCGGCCGCCGCCTGGCGTGGCGTCGCGGCGGTTTTGCCGCCGAATTCGCCTGCCCATTCGCGCGCCTTGGCTTCGGTACGGTTATAGACCGTCACCTGATGCCCGGCGCGTGCCAGGTGTCCCGCCATGGGAAATCCCATGACGCCCAGGCCAAGGAAAGCCACTTTTTTCGGTGATGTCGCGTCGTAGGTCTTACTGCCGATGGAAGCCATGCAGATCTCCGGTTGCAGAGGGTTTATCGAACGAATACTGTTTAGAATCCCGCCGCCAGGCCGTCGCGGCGGCTATCGCTCGCGGCGACGTAGCCGTCTACGGCAGGATCGCCCAGGCGCCAGATAAATTGCCCGGAGCCGAAGTCCATATAGGGGTCCTCCAGGCCTTCCAGCAGGTGCCCGCGCGCGCGTAGCGCGTCCAGGACCTGCGGGGGCATTTCCGATTCGACATCGATCGAGATGCCGTGATTCCATTTCCAGCGCGGCGCGTCACAGGCCGCCTGCGGCTGCTGGCCGAAATCCAGCATGCGCACCAGCGTTTGCAAATGCCCCTGTGGCTGCATATTGCCACCCATCACGCCAAAACTCATGACCGGTGCGCCTTCCTTCATCAGGAACCCGGGGATGATCGTATGGAAGGGGCGCTTGCCGCCGCCCACCAGGTTGGGATGGCCGGGCTCCAGCGTGAAGCCGTGGCCGCGGTTCTGCAGGCTGACGCCCGTGCCGGGAACGACCACGCCCGAACCGAAGCCCATGTAGTTGGACTGGATGAAGCTGACCATCATGCCGTTGCGGTCGGCCGTCGTCAGGTAGATCGTGCCGCCCGTCGGCGCATGTCCCGTCGTGAACAGCTTCGCGCGCCGCATATCGATCAGCCGGGCACGCGCCGCCAGGTAGTCCGGGGCCAGCATCTGTTCCGGCGACACGTACATATGCCGCGCATCGCCCACATGCGCGTAGACATCGGCGAAGGCCAGTTTCATGGCCTCGATCAGCAAATGCTGCGTATCCGGATGGTCCACGGGCCGCGCGGCGACGTCGAAATTTTCCAGGATCCCCAAGGCGATCAGGGCGGCGATACCCTGGCCGTTGGGCGGAATCTGGTGCAAGGTATAACCGCGATAGTTCTGTCCCAGCGGGGTTACCCACTCCGGCCGGTGGTCGCGCAGGTCGGCCAGGGTCATGCCGGCATCGTGCGCCTGCGCATGTGCCACCAGCTTGTGCGCCGTCTCCCCTTCATAGAAATCGCGTCCACCCGTCGCCGCGATGCGTCGCAGCGTGCTGGCCGCCCCCTTCAGCACGAAGTGCTCGCCGACCGACGGCGCGCGCCCGCGCGGCAGGAAGTGTTCGGCGAAGCCGGGCTGCGATTGCAGCACGTCCGCCTGGGCTGCCCACTTCTGCTGCACGATGGGCGAGACGGCGAAGCCGCGCTCCGCATAGTCGATCGCCGGTGCGAGGATGTCCTCGAAGGACATCGATCCCAGCCTCTCGTGCAGCGCGCCCCAGCCCGCGACGCACCCGGGCACAGTCACGCTGTCCCAGCCCCGCATGGGAATGGCCCCGTTGTGCTTGCGCTTGAAATAATCGGGATTCCACGCTGCGGGTGCCGGGCCGGACGCATTCAGGCCATGCAGGCGCGAACCATCCCAAACGATCGCGAAGCAGTCGGATCCCAGCCCGTTGCTGACGGGCTCGGTCAAGGTAAGCGTGGCCGCGGCCGCGATAGCGGCGTCCACGGCGTTGCCGCCGGCGGCAAGGACGCGCAGCCCTGCCTGCGCGGCCAGCGGCTGCGAGGTCGCGACGACATTACGGGCGAACACGGGCGCGCGCGCAGTCCTGTAGGGATTCTGCCAATCAAAAGTCATAGGGAGCGGGAGCGACATTCAGGACGGGGTAAACCCCTACTTTAACGTAAGAGATTGTGTGCACTGCACCATGCCATCCGAGCATGCTGCCGAACCCCCGCGCGCGGGCGCGCGCGAGGGCCGGAATCTCCGGAAAAACCGCGGCCGCCAAAGGCACTCCCGTCCACCCGGAAGCAATGCCCACGGGCGGCGGCGAGCTTTCCGGCTCAGGCGGGAAGCGGCCGTTCTGCGGCGAACGTCAACGGCGCCGGAATAATTGGACGCAAAAAAAGCGCCCGCGTGGGGCGCTTTTTTTGCCAGGACGCCCCGCAGGGGGGGCGTCGAGGCGGTCATCAGCCTTCTTCGACGAAGGTTTCGTCGCGTTTCTTGCGGATGGAGGGCAGGGCCACGATGATCACCAGGGCGATCGCCGCGGCGAGCAGGCTGGCCGACAAGGGGCGCGTGACGAAGGTCCCGAAGTCGCCACGCGAAAGCAGCAGCGCCCGGCGGAAGTTTTCTTCCATCATCGGTCCCAGCACCAGGCCCAGCAGCAGCGGCGCGCCTTCGCACTTGAGCTTGGACCAGACATATCCGATCACCCCGAAGCATGCCGTCGTGAAGATGTCGAAGGTGTTGTAGTTCAAGGAATACACGCCGATCGTGCAGAACACCAGAATGGCGGGGAACAGCACGCGATAGGGCACCTTCAGCAGCTTGACCCACAGGCCGATCAGCGGAAGGTTCAAAACCACGAGCATCAGGTTGCCGATCCACATCGAGGCGATCAGGCCCCAGAACAGCTCGGGGTGGCTGCTCATGACCTGCGGGCCGGGCTGGATGTTGTGGATGGTCATCGCGCCGACCATCAGCGCCATCACCGCGTTGCCGGGAATGCCCAGCGTCAGCAGGGGGATGAAGGACGTCTGCGCGGCGGCGTTGTTGGCCGATTCCGGTCCGGCCAGGCCAGCGGGATGCCCTTTGCCGAAACGCTTCGGTTGGCGCGAGATCTTCTTTTCCAGCGTGTAGGACGCGAACGAGGACAGCACCGCGCCGCCGCCGGGAAGAATGCCCAGTGCCGAACCCAGCGCCGTGCCACGCAGGACCGCGGGATAGGCTTCCTTGAACTCGGTTTTGTTCGGGTACAGGCTGCCGATCTTGTCGGTGATGTCGACGCGGTTTTCCTTCTGCTCCAGGTTGGTCATGATCTCGGCGAAGCCGAACACGCCCATGGCGACGATGGCGAAGTCGATGCCGTCCTGCAGTTCCGGGATTCCGAAGTCATAGCGCGCCACGCCGGAGTTCACATCGGTGCCGACCATGCCCAGCAGCAAGCCCAGCAGGATCATCGCGATGGCCTTGGGCAGCGAACCGGAAGCCAGCACGACCGCGCCGACCAGGCCCAGCACCATCAGCGAGAAGTACTCCGCCGGGCCGAACTTGAAGGCGACTTCGGCCAGCGGGGGCGCGAAGGCGGCCAGCAGCATGGTTGCCACGCAGCCCGCGAAAAAGGACCCGAGCGCGGCAATCGCCAGGGCGGCGCCGGCGCGTCCGTTGCGTGCCATCTGGTGACCGTCCAGCACAGTGACCACTGCCGAAGTTTCGCCGGGCAGTGCCACCAGGATGGCCGTCGTCGAGCCGCCATACTGCGCGCCGTAGTAGATACCGGCCAGCATGATCAGGCCCGCCACCGGTGGCAGGACGTAGGTGATGGGCAGCAGCATGGCGATGGTCGGCACGGGGCCGATCCCCGGCAGCACGCCGATCAGGGTGCCCAGCAGGCAGCCCAGCAGGGCATAAGCCAGGTTTTCCGGCGAAATCGCGACGGAAAAGCCCAGCATCAGGTGTTCAAATAATTCCATGGCCGTTTACTCCTTAGTTCGCGCCAATGAAGGACGGCCAAAGCGGGAAGATCAGACCCAGGCCCTTGATGAAGGCCAGGTAGACGAATATCACCAGGAAGACACCGTTGGCCGCGGCCACTTTCCAATTGAACTCGTGGCTGGCCAGGCTGCTGATGACCACCAGCAGGAAAACAGAGATATAGACGCCCAGGAATTTCAGCACGAAGCCGTAAAGCACCACTGACCCGAGCACCAGGAATGCGATGCGCCAGTCGAAGCGGTCTATGTGGGTCTCGGTGGCCTTGGCCGACAGCGAGCCGATCAGGACGATCGCGCCCAGCAGGGCCAGCACGATACCGAGCCAGAAGGGAAAGTATCCCGGGCCCATGCGTGCAGCGGTACCCATCTGGTAGCTGGTCGCCTTCACGGCGAATCCCAGCCCAAGGGCGATGAACATCACCCCGGACCAGAAGTCCTGTTTGTTGCGTAGCTGCATGATTGTCTGCTCCTAATACAGCATGTGATAAAAAAACGTTCAGGTAGCCGTTTGCTTCGCTTCAGGTTCGAGTTTGCTTGATGAAAGTAAACTCACAGGTCTGCGAATGGCTGCATGGTAATGGAGCCCATGGAGGGATGAAACCCTGTAATTTGGCTGAATGCCTATGGTTTTCCCTAGAAATGAACCTGTCAGGTACCTGAGTCGTAACAAAGTCGACTCGTCGGCAGGCGAATGAAAGCTTTTTGAAAGTTATTAGAAAGAGAAGGGAAAGCCGCAATCCGGGCCGTGGCGCGGCAACGACACATCGGTCGCCGCGGAGCCGCAGCGGCTTGTGGCTGGAAAGGTGTCCCCGGGACGACAGGCGGGGGCGGCGATCAACGGCGCGGTGGCGGCTACCCGAGCGGGCCGGCGATCCAAGCGGGGTAGCGATCGCCGCGACTGCCGTGACACCATGCGTCGGAATCACGCGCTGGCGACGGGAATCCGCCAAAGTCGCCGGCGCGAAACCCGCGCGACGCGTTCGATCGTTTACGAAGCCGTTGGCCGGTAGCCGGCACTTCTACCGAAATATTGCCAGGTATCACATGGTGCATATGACCATGTAGGTGCGCTGCGAATGGTTTACGATAGCGCCCATGTTGCAAGACCTCGACCAACTCGCTGCCCGCATAGGGCAACTGGTGCAGCGCACCCGTCAGCTTCATAGCGAACGGGATGCCTTGCGATCCCGCCTGGCCCAGGCTGACCAGGAATCGCGCAAACTTCGCGAACGCTGCGATGAAGCGGACGCGCGCCTGCAGGCTTTGCAGGAGCGCCTGCAGACACACGACAGCGAACTCGCCTCGAAACTGGCGCAGTCCGAAGAGGCCGAAGCCAGGCTGCGTGCCGAACTCGAAAAGCATGTAGACCAGCGCCAGGCACTGGAAAGCCAGCTCGCCGCGCAGGAAACCGCATGGCAAACGCGAATGAACGCGCGCGAAACCGATCTGCAGCGCTTGCGTGTGGCCGCCGTGGCCGCGCGTGAACGCATCGATGCCGTTCTGGCGCGCCTGCCGGGTGCGCCGGTCGAGGAGCACCAGTAAGCATGGAACGCCTAGACGTCAATATCCTTGGGCGTGAGTATTCGCTCGCGTGTTCCGTGGACGAAAAGCCCACCCTGGTGGCTGCCGTGCGCCATGTCGATCAGCTCATGCAGCGCATACAGGGCACGGGCAAGGTCTCCAGCAACGAACGCATCGCGGTCATGGCCGCATTGCAGATCGCAGGCGAGCTGCTATCGATGAAAGCTCCCGACGGCCCGCTTGGCGGGTTGGCGGTTGGCGACTTCAAGCGTAGAATTGAAGACATGAATTCGATGCTGGACGACGCTCTCTCGGGGCAGGAAAAATTGCTGTAGTCGTGCGTCCTCTGGGATTTCCCCACAGGATTCCGCGGGGCCTCCCGCAATCGCTCACTACACCTTGTTCGCATCGCTGATTCATCGACGATTGTTTCGTCGACGGTTTTTCGGTTTGTCCCTGCCGTGTTCGAGACTGGACCATACATTCTCTGAACCTATGCTTTATGGCATACAGGTTGCGTGAATGTGGGGGCTGGTGTGATCGTCTCTCTGTTAGACGAACCCGACGCCCCTCCGATCGCGACCACCTTGAACCTCAGGGTTCGAGATGCCGGTCCTGACGGCACAGGCGGGGCATTTACATCGCGGGCCTGCTTTTGCAGGCCCGCGGCACATCGGCAAAGCCTTCGTCCATCGCCGCACGCAAGCGACCCAAAACGGCGCCGCCGTTAGCCGCCATTCGCCGCCGTTACCCGCCGTGCCGCGATCGTTTCCATGTTTTTCATTCCCTTCTCCGGGCCAGGCACATGGCCTACACTCTGGCGATCTCGCCGGTGCTCAGGCATGCCCGAGGCTGTCACGCCCCGGAGTGCCGCCAACCCCATCCCTATCTCTCTTCATAGGTTCCAATACATGTCCGTTCGCGTACTGTCCAGTTCCCTTGCTCATTTCATGGCGCGAGGCGCCATGGCGCTAGCTGCCGTGTGCGTCGCGCCGGCCGTCCTCGCGCAGTCCGCGGGCACGGAGGCGAACGCTGGCGCACCGACGCATGAGGGCGCGGACAAAGCCGAGGTCGGCCCTCTGCTGACGTTGCAGGCGGCGGCGACGGAAGAGGTCCGGCAGGACACCGTGCAGATCACCGTCAGCGCCCAGGCAGAGGCGGCCGACCAAGCATCTGCCGGAAAGAAATTGAACGCGTTGCTCGACGAGTTGATGAAGATCGCCAAGGGCAATCCCGATGTCAGCGCCCACACCGGCACTTATCGTGTGTGGCCGAACATGAACAACAAAGGCAAGCTGGTCGGCTGGCAGGGCGAGGGCTCCATCATCCTGGAGTCCACCAACTTCGACGCGGCATCTTCGCTGGCGACCAAAATGGGCGACAAGAGCGCCATATCGAACATCAACTTCACTTTGTCGCGCAAGGCGCGCGAAGCCGTCGAGCGCAAATTGCTGAACCAGGCGGCCCAGGCTTTCCGCGATCGCGCCCTGGCCGCGGCATCCGCGTTCGGTTTCAGCGGCTATCGCCTCCAGAAGATACAGCTCGGCGGCATGGGCGCCGTTGCGCCACGTGCCTATATGGCCATGGCCAAGGGCGCGTCGGCTCCCGCACCCGCGGCCGATGTTCCGCTGCAAGCCGACATGGTTACCGTCAGCGTCGATGTCAACGGGACGATCGTTTTGCAGTAAAGAGGAACATCAGGACACCCACGACTACCATGGGGATCGACAGCCACTGGCCCATGCTGAGCCCACCGGCAAGCAGACCCAGGAAGTTGTCGGGTTCCCGCGTGAATTCCACCAGGAAACGGAAGGTTCCGTAGCCGATCAGGAAAAGGGCGCTGACCTGTCCCGTGGGCCTCGGCTTGCGGGCGAACCACCACATCAGGATGAACAGGGTGATGCCTTCCAGGCCCAGCTCATAGAGCTGCGAGGGATGGCGCGGAATGCCGTCGCCGCTCTGCGGAAAGACCATGGCCCACGGGACGTCGGTTGGACGGCCCCATAGTTCGCCGTTGATGAAATTGCCCAGGCGCCCCATCGCCAGCGCCAGCGGTATCAGCGGGGCGATGAAATCGCTGACGGTAAGGAAAGACACGCCGCGCTTGCGCGCGAAATAAAGCATGACCAGGATGACGCCCAGAAGGCCGCCATGGAACGACATCCCGCCTTCCCAGAGGTAAAAGATCTCCAGGGGGTGGGCGAAGTAATAGCCCGGCTTGTAGAACAGTACATAACCCAGCCGCCCGCCCGCGACGACGCCGATCACGCTGTAGAAGATCAGGTCCTCCAAGTCCCGCGCGGAGAATCCTCCCGCCACCTTGCCGTGGGCGATGCGCCAACGGCCCAGCAGGTAGACCAACCCGAAGCCCAGCAGGTACATGAGTCCATACCAATGGACGGCCAGCGGCCCGATACGGATGGCGATAGGGTCGAATTGCGGATAGCGCAGCATGGCTTGGATGTATAAAACAAGGTGTCCGATCATAACCGGCCCGGAGCGGGCCGCAGTGCCGGCGCGCGCGCGGGCAAGGAGTCAGATCATGGCAGCGAATGAACGTTCCCGGCATATTACGCAAGGTGTCGCCCGCGCGCCGAATCGCGCCATGTACTACGCGATGGGCTATCGCGAGAGTGACTTCGACAATCCGATGATCGGCGTGGCGAACGGCCATTCCACGATCACGCCCTGTAATAGCGGGCTGCAGGGCTTGGCCGATGCGGCGGTGCAGGCCATCCGGGATGCCGGCGCGAATCCGCAAACCTTTGGTACGCCGACGATCTCGGACGGCATGTCCATGGGCACCGAGGGAATGAAGTACTCGCTTGTGTCGCGCGAAGTCATCGCCGATTGCATCGAGACGGCCGTCCAAGGCCAATGGATGGACGGCGTCGTCGTTATCGGCGGCTGCGACAAGAACATGCCGGGCGGCATGATTGCCATGGCGCGCATGAACGTGCCTGCCATCTACGTCTATGGCGGTACGATCAAGCCAGGCCATTACCAGGGCCGGGATCTGACCATCGTATCGGTGTTCGAGGCCGTGGGCGAATACACCATGGGCCGCATGGACGAAACCGACTTCAAGCAAATCGAGCGTTGCGCGGTCCCGGGTTCGGGTTCGTGCGGCGGCATGTATACGGCCAATACGATGAGTTCGTCGTTCGAGGCGATGGGCCTGAGCCTGCCGTACTCCAGCACGATGTCGAACGTGGATGCCGAAAAAACCGAATCCGCCGCGGCATCGGCCCGGGTGCTGGTGCAAGCGGTACGCCTGGGGATCCGTCCCAGGGATCTGATCACACGACACTCCATCGAGAACGCCGTCTCCGTGATCATGGCTACCGGCGGCTCCACCAACGCGGTACTGCATTTTCTCGCCATCGCGCATGCCGCCGAAGTGGAGTGGTCCATCGATGACTTCGAGCGCATACGCCGGCGCGTGCCGGTCATCTGCGATCTGAAGCCCTCCGGCCGCTATGTCGCTACCGACCTGCACCGTGCCGGCGGCATTCCTCAAGTCATGAAATTGCTATTGAACGCGGGCCTGTTGCATGGCGACTGCCCCACCATCACGGGAAAAACCATCGAGGAAACATTGCGCGATGTGCCGGATACGCCGCCCGCGGGACAGGACGTGATCCGCGCCGTCGACAGCGCCCTGTACCCGCAGGGGCACCTGGCCATCCTGAAGGGCAACCTGTCTCCGGAGGGATGTGTGGCGAAGATCACGGGACTGAAAAACCCGGTGATGACCGGCCCCGCCCGGGTCTTCGATTCCGAGGACGACGCCATGGCGGCCATCATGGCGCGCTCGATCATTGCCGGCGATGTCGTGGTCATTCGTTACGAAGGGCCGAAGGGCGGCCCGGGCATGCGGGAAATGCTGGCGCCCACGGCGGCGCTGGTCGGCCAGGGCTTGGGCGAAACCGTAGGCTTGATTACCGACGGGCGATTTTCCGGCGGTACGTGGGGCATGGTGGTCGGCCATGTGGCGCCGGAAGCATTCGTGGGCGGTCCCATCGCGCTGATCCGCGAAGGCGATTCGGTTACCATCGATGCCCACCGACTATTGCTGCAACTGAACATCAGCGACGACGAAATGGCCGACCGCCGCAACGCCTGGACACCGCCACGGCCCCGCTATACGCGTGGGGTGCTGGCAAAGTTCGGCAAGCTGGCCGGCACCGCCAGTCGCGGAGCCGTGACCGATGCATTTGAAGATTGACTCGATATGGACTTGCGTGGCTGCCGCCGCGCTGGGGCTGCTGGCGGTCCAGGGCGCCAATGCGCAAACCGTGGGGGAATCGCTCGTAAAGAGCAAGGTGTGCCTGGGGTGCCATCAGGTCGATAGTCCGCGTGTCGGGCCGCCGTTCACCGCCGTCGCGCAACGTTACGCCGGGCTGCCAGACGCAGAAAGCTATCTGGCCGATTCCATCCGCAACGGCGGCCGCTACCGCTGGGGCAAGCTTTCGATGGCGGCGCAGCCCCAAGTCAGTCCGGCAGAGGCGCGCGAGATCGCCAGCTGGATTTTGTCGCTGGCGCCGCCGCGGAAAACCCCCTGATCAGTGCGCGCGCGATGCGCGCCATTGCGCGATGGAGCGTGTTCACACCTTGTTCCCGCCATCCGCGCTGCGCTGTGTAGCGGGCGGGGGCAAGACAACCCGCAAAACGAGCCTTCGCCGCTAACCGGGAGGGCCCAGCCCGTCCGTGTACGCGGTTTTGCCGATCTTCGGCGGACCGGCGTGGCTGCCCGTTCGAGACGGACGGTGGCGTATGGCGTCCTGCCGTTGCGGGACGACAGGGCGGTCAGCGCCTGCATGGGCCGGTATGCCTGGCCGTTTGTCAGCCGTTGCCGGCGTCGTCGGCGGGTTTCAATACCCCGCGGCGCATCTGGTCCAGCTCGATCGATTCGAACAATGCCTTGAAGTTGCCTTCGCCGAAGCCTTCGTTGCCTTTGCGTTGAATGATCTCGAAGAATATCGGGCCGATCTGGTTCTCCGTGAAAATCTGCAGCAACAGGCCGCCGCCCGGTGCGCCGTCCAGCAGGATCCGGTTCTTCGCCAGGCGCTCGGTCTGTTCGCCGTGGTCCGGAAGCCGCCGGTCAAGCAGTTCGTAATAGGTGTGTGGCGTATCCAGAAAGGAGACGCCGCCCGCCCGCAGCGCCTCCACCGTCGCATAGATATCGTTTGTGCTCATGGCGATGTGCTGGATGCCTTCGCCGCGATACAGGTCCAGATATTCCTGGATCTGTCCTTTCTGTTCGGTGCCTTCCTCATTGATCGGGATGCGGATATTGCCGCAGGGCGAGGTCATGGCCTTGGACTTGACGCCCGTGACCTGGCCTTCGATGTCGAAGTAGCGCACCTCGCGGAAATTGAACAGGCGCTCGTAGAATTCGGCCCATTCCGCCATGCGGCCCTTGTGCACGTTATGGGTAAGGTGGTCCACCATCGTCAGTCCCGCGCCCGCGTGGTTCATGTCGCTTTCCGCGGTGCGGGCGTCGATCGGTTCGAAATCGACGTCATAAATGCTGATATCCCCGATGCCGCCGTGGCCTTCCTTGCCGCGCCAACGATCCACCAGATAGATCAGGGAGTCGCCTATGCCTTTGATCGCCGGAATGTTCAATTCCATCGGCCCGCTGTGCGAATCGAAGCCCCAGGCGCCCAATTCCAGGGCTCGTCGATAGGCCGCCGCGGCATCCTGCACGCGAAACGCGATGGCGCAGATCGACGGACCGTGCAGTCGCGCGAAGCGCTGGGCAAAAGAGTCTGGCTCGGCATTGACCAGGAAATTGACGCCGCCCTGGCGATACAGGATCACATCCTTGTGGCGATGCCGCGCGATGGCCTTGAATCCTAGCTGCTCGAACACCCGGCGCAATGCGGTGGGGTCGGGTGCGGCGTATTCAACGAATTCAAAACCGGCGGTTCCCATGGGGTTGTCCCATGGCCGGAAGGCTTCTGTCATGACGTGCGTCCCTGGTTGTCTGTTCTGGGTTGGAGAAGGTCGGGAAATTGTAGAAAACATGGTCCGGCATTCGATTGCGAAAATGGCGGTATCCTAGGGATTTGAGGCAATAAAATGCTTCGGTCGTGCAGATTTAGGGTGAATAATGCCAAGAGATGACCTGGATAGGACCGATCGCAAAATTTTGGTGGAGTTGCAGCGGGACGGCAAGCTGACAAACCAGGAGCTGGCGGACCGGGTCTCGCTATCGCCCAGCCCGTGCCTGCGCCGCGTGCGGCGCCTGGAAGAAGAGGGCTACATCCGCCGCTACGTCGCCGTGGTCGACGCGGAAAAAGTCGGCTTCGGCCTGGTTGCCTACGTCACGATCCGGTTGAACAAACACAGCGGCTCCAGCCACGCTCCCATGGCCGACTTTGCCCGCGATGTGCAGGCATGGCCGGAAGTCGCTGCCTGTTACGCCATGACCGGAGATATGGACTATCTGTTGCGCATCCAGGTACAGGATCTTGCCCACTTCTCCCGCTTTGCGATGGATACCCTGATGCAGCATCCGGCGGTAATCGATATGCGTTCGAGCTTCGCGCTCCAGAAAATCAAGGAGATTACGGAGCTGGCGCTGTGATACGTCGCCGGGTGTTCGCAGGGTATTAAGAGATGCGCGATAAGGGCGGTCGATAAAAGGCGGCAGCGGAACGGGGTGATGCGGGGCGGCTTCGTCGCGCAGGACGAACCGGGGTGCAGCGGCGGGCCGGCTGTAGCGCAGGGCGAACCTTGGTAGCGCAGGGCGACGCCGGACAGAGACGGGAAGGAGCCCTGACAGGGGCGCGAACGCATACGGGCACGGGCTCCAACGTGGCGCGAGTCATGTCGGCGACAAGTCCGAGGACGCCTGCATTCAACGAAAAGCGGGGGCGAGCGAGGCCGGGATATGCCGCTTTCATGCTATGATGCAAGGCTCCGGTTGCGTCATTGGACCGGCGGGAGTTCCCGTGACGAGATGGGGGCTCTTTGGGGTTTGTAGAGGTGTTTGCTGTACGCGTGTGGCCTTGTTGCCCAAGTCTCGGGTGGCCAAGGCAGTGCGATCGGGTTCTCTCCTTCGGTTTTGGCGGATGAACCCTGGCTATCACGGGCAGTTCGGATCTTTCCAAATCAAATCGGCGATGCTGATTTGACAGCCCAAAAAAATGTCTTCATAATCTCGTTTCTCTGCTGCTGACACAGCAAGCGACGCGAAGCGAAACGGTGGCAACACCGGGTGGAAACACCGGGCAGCAATGCCAGCGACGCGGCAGGCGAAGTCAGCGGGGGTTGCAAGACCTCCGGGGTAGCGAGCCCACCTGTTCTTTAAAAATTAAACAACCGATAAGTGTGGGCGCTTGATGGATGGCGGCGCACCTGTCCGGGACTGGCACGCAAGTGCGGGGTTCGGGATGGGGCCGAAGAAATCAAGTGCTCA